>CAUZSY010000012.1:0-18651 GCA_963582725.1 Candidatus Thalassarchaeaceae archaeon | reverse complement strand
TACCGCGATCTCCTCCCCAAGCCACCGCCGGCTGACGCCGTTCCCTCCTGCGCTGATGCAGGCGTTCTGGGTGTGCTGCCCGGGACGATGGGAGTCCTGCAGGCGACCGAGGTAGTCAAGATGGTGCTCGGCATCGGTGAACCTCTGACCGGTCGCCTGCTGCTGTTCGATGCAGCTGGAATGGTGTTCCGCGAGTTCCGTTACGCGGCGATCGAGGGGCGCTCGCCGGCGACAGCGCTGGACCGGCACGACGACTACACGGAATCGGTCTGCGAAGCCGATGCGGTGGTGGAGGGGATGCGCTCGGGTCAGACGCGGATAGGTCAGATGCGACCGAACGAGTACATCGACAAACGACGGAATGGATGGGCACCGTTCCTGCTCGACGTCCGCCGAGCCGTCGAGGAGTCGATCGTCTCGCTGCCCGGCACCGACCTGCGCATCGGTCACAGAGAGGTGCTGACGGCGCTAGACCGGATTCCAGAGGACCGGGACATCGTCGTCTACTGTCGCACCGGCAAGCGGTCGAATTCGGTCGCCGGCGCCCTCATCCAGCACGGCTGGCCGGCCGGCAACGTCTGGAACCTGGCCGGCGGCGTGCACGCCTGGTCCGACGAGATCGACCCGACCGTGCCAAAGTACTGACCTCTGTGAGCCTGCGGTCGAAACGGTTGAGCACCTGACGATCTGGCGAACTGTCAACGGGAGCCGCCTGCTGCCGATGATGATGCCCCGAAGCGGTCTGGCGGTGGCTTCGCTCGGAGGAGGATTGAAGTCGAGGCTGGCATCGTCATTCACCGATGCCGCTCATCATCGTCGCCGATGACAACAGCGGCCGGCGCAATCTGCTCGGCGCGACGATCGAGCGTGCCGGCTACGACGTCACCCGAGCAAGCACGCTGAAGCAGTGCGAGGCGACGGCGCTCGTGACGATGCCCGAGGTCGTTCTGATCGAGGGCGAATGGAAGAGCGGCGATGCGATCGACACGGCCAGTCGTCTGACCAGCGACCCCGAGTTCGAATTGAAATCGAGGGTCGTCATCCTGTCCAGGGACACCAGCAAGGACTTCCTGATCTCTGCCGGTCAGGCCGGCGTCTCGGAGGTGCTGGCGAAACCTGTAGAAATGAAGAAACTGCTCGAGCAGGTGGCGAAGCACGCCAACAAGATGGCTGTTCCTCCGCCCGGTGGCATCAGTGTCGGCAAGGGCGGCGGCGGGCTGTTCGAGATCGATCTGGTGGCCGACGAGCCGTCCTGGGCGCTGCCCATCCTACAGGACATGCTGGGCGAAGACGTGATCGACGACCGATTCGTTACCGAACTGCTGGAAGGTCTCGACCTCGACATCGAGGGGCTAGACAACGAGGTTGTCGAGAGTCTGCTCCGAGCCGCTTTCGACCAGTTGATCCTGCACGCCGAGGAGCATACCTCGGACAGCGAGAAGGGGGCTGGAGGGGACGGTGAAGATGGCGAGGAGGAGCCGGCGTTCGCTGGCAGCCGGATGATCAAGGCGATGGAGCGCCGAGCGAAGATGATCGAGGAGGAGATCGCGGAATCCCTCGATGATCTGATGCAGATGCCCGAAGAGGTCGCCATCCTGACCGAGGCGACCGGGCTGCAACCGATCGATCCGAACGCCCTCGATGCTGCCCGCATGACCTTGGCCATCGTACACGATCTGCTGTTCGAACTCTCGATCGCAGGTCGTCTCGCCGATCTGACCCTGACAAGGCAGGTCCAAGAGGCGGCCGAGATGTCCAAGGAGGCGCTGGATGCGCTGCCCGAGGCGGAACTGCCGCCGATACTCGAGGAATGATTTCACCGGCTGTCAGCGCCTGAGCGCCACGCCGCTCTTCCGAGACACCTGCTGATCTGATACGCAACTTGAATCACGAATGTCTGTCAGCATTTTTCCCATCATCTAACGAGAAAAAAAACATTGCTCGAATAAATATTCAAGGGAAAAAAATGTTCTCTACATCAATCGATGTCAGACAATCGGAGCAATAGTCGGTGAGGACTCGTGGTGCCTCGTTCGAGCGAATCGTTTGATAGGCGGCGTTCGACGTATGAGAGTCGGAGTGAGTGCTGTGCAGGGCGACCTGGTTGAGATTCGCGGTGCCGAATGGCAGCCGATGCGGCACCTCGATCTGGCCCGACCGATCGAGGTCATCGAGGTTCGCTCCGAGTTGCTTCGGTTCATCGCTGAGCGGCACGATGGTCATCTGCGCCTGATCGGCTGGCTCTGGGACCAGACATTCGACGAGCAGGCGGGGGACGCTTGGGACGGTGCGACTCTGCACATCGCCAGCGAGCGGTTCGTCCAGGCGCTGGAGGAGAATCTCGGTGAGCGCGGCTCTGAATCGAGCCTCGGCTCGGTGATGAACTCCGAAGTCATACCGCGCCGCACCGGCAGGCTGCACGTCGGTCGCCGCGCGACACGATTCCTGATCGATGTCCGACTCTGCCTGCGGCGGCTGGCTCATACTGCTGCCGTGACGCTTCCGCAGCGACTGGAATGGCAGCGCTGGATGCACCGCACGAGAGTCTTGGACGAGCACCTCAAAGAGATCTTCACGGAAGGCGTCGAGACCGATGATGGAGGTCGATTCGGCGGCAAGGGTTTCCGCTCGACCTGGCAGGAGGCCATCGTCGCCTGTGCGACGGCGCTGCGTCGAGCAGTCGACCTGCCGGCCAATGAGAGACACCGTGCCGATGTGGTCGCGCCGATGATCCGAGATGTCGGTCTGGCACTGTCGATGGGTCAGACTGCGAAGGAGATCATGGTCGCGCAGGTCGGCAAATCCGAGTCGTACATGGATGGCGGTCATCCGGGCGCAGGCGGTAGAGACCTGCACATCGGCAACTGGGACAAGCGAATCCTGCCGCCGACGGCGCCTCTGCCGATCGCCCCGGCGACGACGACCGGGGTCGCCCTGGCGGCGCACTGTCTCGACATCGACCGCTTCCATCTGGCGCCGGTCGGCGAGGGCTGCAGTTCGAGCGGTGAGTTCTGGGAAGCGATGAACTTCGCCGGCGCGAGGGGTCTGCCCATAGCCTTCATGATCCAGAACAATCAGATCGCACTCGACACCTTCGTCACCGCTCAATCCGGTGTCGAGACCTTCGGCGACAAGGCGGCGGCTATGGGCTTCCCCGCCTGGACCATCGATGGCAGCGACCCGGCCGAGTTCCACGCCTCGACAGCGGTGGCCCGCGAATTCGCGATGGCCGGCGGCGGTCCGACCCTGATCCATGTCGAAACGATGCGCGGCTGCGGTCACGCCCACCACCACGACGACCTCTATCTGGGTGCTGAATCCGGCAATCCTCCGGGTTACGTCGACCGCAAACTGCTCGCCTACTGGCAGGCTAAGGAGCCGCTGCGGAACCACCGATCACTGCTGCTCGAACTCGGTGCCGACGCTCCCTCTCTGGTTGAGATGGAAGAGGAGGAGGAGGCCGCGGTGGCGGCGGCGAGGCTGGAGATGGAGGAGATGCCGTGGCCGACGCCTGAGACGGTGACGCGCGCGGTCACCTCGCTGCACGACGCGGATTCTCAGCGGCAGCGATTGCGGCGTGCGAGCGCTGCGGACGAAGGTGAAGTAGGGTCCAGCCAGAGCGATGGAACCGCTGGGGAGAGCCGCGACACGGATCAGGTGGAGGCAACGAGTCTGCCTCGGAGCGGCGAGACGGCGATCGAATTCAGCGACGAGCGGAACGCCTGGACATATGCTCGAGCGATTCAGAGCGCCATGGTCTCGATCGCCGAGCGATACGGTCGCTCGACCATCTTCATGGGTGAGGACATGCAGGTGGCCGGCGCCTTCGGCATGAACGTCCCGCTGCGAGCCGCCGGGCACACCGATCTGCTGCTCGACATGCCGCTGTCCGAATCGTGCATAATCAACAGCGCCACCGGCGCGGCTCTGGGGGGCCTCCGACCGATGGCCGAGATCCAGTTCGGCGGCTTCGCGGCGCTGGCGATGAACGCGCTGGTCAACAACGCCGCGCAACTGCGCTGGCGCTGGGGTGCCGATGTGCCGATAGTCGTCCGGATACCGATAGGCGGCAAGACGCGCTCCGGACCTTTCCACGCGAACATGATCGAATCGTGGTTCTGCAACGACCCCGGTCTCGTTCTCTGCTTCCCGTCGACGCCTCAGGACGCCTACGACATGCTGGTCGAGGCGGCAGCCCTGCCCGACCCGGTGGTGTTCCTTGAACACCTCGGCATGTACGGCCTGCGAGGCGGTCGTACGGGCTGGGGCGATTCGATCAACCAGATAGTCGACACCGCCACCGTAGAGGCGCGCATCGATGCCGGTGACGCACCCGCCACCATCGGCCATGCAAAGGTGGTCCGCGGCGGCACCGATGCGACGATCGTCACCTGGGGGGCGATGGTGCACGTCGCGCTGAAAGCGGCCGAGACGATCGCCGAGTCTGGTCATCAGGTCGAGGTCATCGACCTGCGCACCCTGCTGCCATTCGACGCGGCCACCTGCGTCGCCAGCGTCCGCTCCACCGGCCGTCTGATGGTCCTGAACGAAGCGCAGTGGACCGGCTGTCTCGGCCACACCGTCCAGAGTCGTATCCTAGAAGAGGCGTTCTGGTGCCTCGAAGCACCACCGGTGGTCGTCGGCGCGCTCGACACTCCGGTGCCGTTCGCGCCGCCGTTGGAGGACCACACACTACCCGACGCGGCACTGGTCGTCGAACACCTCGAAGCGATGTTCGACGACTGAAGGCACTGCGTCGATGAGCCGTACCTAGGCCAGTCGGGGACATCCGGCGAACGCTTCGGCTGGACAGTCGTCGACCGGTGAACTCTCAATCTCTGACGAAAGCGTCGACTGATGGCGGCAGCGTCATGAACCAACCTGCCCCTGCCGCGTGCATGCAGGCTGGGCCTTCCGAGGCGGCTGCGGAGGAGGATGGAGAGCCGCTCTCCACCTCTGATGCGGAGGGGGCAGCCGAAACGGAGAGGGAACGGGGGGCACACCAGCAGAACGGAGTGGAACCAAAGGTCCGCTATCGCGAACCGGATCCTCGGGAGGAGGAGTTGGCCCGATGGGGCGGCGAAGTACCGTTTTCGCTGCGCAGAGTGTCCAGAATAGTCGCAATGGTCATCCTGATCATTGTCATTGTGATGGTCTGGCAGAACCAGGAGGGCAATCTGCTGATCATCGGCACCGTGCTGGTGGCAGCCATAGGGTTGCTGTTGCTCGCCGCCGACCGCTTCGTCTCCGGTGCCAGGACGCTGGCCGGTCAGATGGGCATCTCGGAACTCGTCATCGGGCTGACCATCGTCAGCATCGGCACTTCGTTGCCGGAGATCCTGGTCGGCGTATCGAGCGCGCTGGAGGTCGGCCGGATGGGAGGTTGCACCTCCTCGCTGCAGTGCCCGACCGATTTCGCACTCGGCAACATCTACGGCAGCGTGCTGGTCCAGATCAGCCTGATCCTCGGCATCGTCGTCATAGCGAACCCCATGGAGGTGCGACCGGAATGGTTGCATCGCGACGGCTTTCTGATGTTGCTGGCAGTTCTATTGCTGACCGCGTTCATCCTCATCGATGGCACACTCGACCGACTTGAGGGGGCGCTGCTCACTCTGCTCTATATCTACTACATCATCTACCTGGTACACCATTCGGAACGAATCCGTGATGATGAACTCGGCTTCGTCCTCAACCCCTCCCGGACGACGATGCCGCTGTGGGCCGCCTGCGCAGCGATGGGCTTCGGACTCGGCGTCGCCATCTGGGCCTCGGAACACGTCGTCGACAGCGCCACCTTCCTCGCCACCGAAGCCGGCGCTCCGTCGGCATTCATCGGCGCCACGGTGACCGCCATCGGCACCAGCATCCCTGAACTCGGCGTCGCGCTTGTCGCCGTCAAGAAGTCGAAGGGCGTGGCGATCGGGACGCTGATCGGATCAAACATCACCGACCCGTTGCTATCTATAGGAGTGACCGCTATGGTCCATCCGCTGGTCATCTCATCGCAGAGTCTGTTCTTCACGCTGATCATCCCCTCGACCATCATAATCACCGGTCTGAGCCTGCTGTTCATGTGGACCGGCTTCGAGTTCAAGCGCTGGGAAGGTGGTGTCCTGGTCGGTATGTACGTCATCTATCTGGCGCTGTTGCTAGCCACCATCGGCATGATCTGAAACCTCGCTCACTCGGAGTAGAGGTCTGTGATGACTGAACGGAAGCGAACGGGTGATGCCTGAGAGTGAGCATGAGGGGTTGGGCGTTATTCGAGTTGGTGAAGGCTCGAACCGATGCGGAAGGTGCCGGTCGATACATAGGTGGATCAGCTGAATTCGGTCAGTTGACCCTCTGATTCATAGAGGCTCGGGCCGCTGCCGAGGTAGTAAACCGACCCCCGTCGACTGCGGGAATCCTCCGGCTCGGGGTCCTCTTTCGTAGCGCACTCGCCGGTGCAGCCGTCGGCGAAGGCGACGTATACACGGCCATCCAGGTCGATGTGGAGGTCATTGAAATCGAGCAGGTTGCGGTTCGATCCTCCGATGTCGCGGCAATCGCCGCTGTTCAGGCATATGCTGCCGACCTGGACGGGGTCGGCGGACACTCGCACCGTGTGGAAGACCGGGTTCTGATCCAACGCGTTCAGGCTGTAGGTGATGTAGAGGTAGTAGCTGACGTTCTCGGTCGCGTAATGCGGATTACCGTTCCATTCGTTGCCATCGAGGTCTGGCAGACCCAGTTCGCTGTCGTTCTCGCTGCCGAGATAAGTGATGGCGATCCGCCCCGGGTCACCGGCATCGAGCTGAGGGAACGTCGTCGAGATGACTTCGATCGGACTGACCCGCAGGCTCGTCTGGTCCCATGTCTCCCCCGAGTCCGTGCTGCGCGACATGTAGACGCCCGAGTCGGCCCCGGTCCAGATGTGGTAGGCGTTGGAATCGGTGTCTGTCGCGACCTCGGAGTTCTTGCGCGGGTTCGGTGTACCGACATCCTCTCCCATTTCCCTCTCCTCCCAGACCAGGCCGTTGTCCTTCGATATGATGACGGTCGGAGTTCCGACCCGGGGCGGCACGTACACCGTGCCGTCCGGGGCGGTGGTCACGGCACCGTGCAGACCGCCGTTCGTGGTGGCCAGCCCGTAGATCTGCCCGCCGACCTCAAAGGTGGCGCCTCCATCGAAACTCGTGTAACAGAAGATCCCTACTAGTTTGTTGTAACAGAAATAAATCGCCTGCTCATACACCGGGCTGAGTTGGCCGGGTATCCCCCAGCCGTCATCCGTCCACGGACCAGAACCGAGTTTGATGTGGTCGTTCAGGGGAACCGGGCCGGAGTCGTGCGGGTTGCCGATCCAGGTATCGCCGTCATCGTCGCTCCAGGCGATCCAGGTCGTGATCAGGGTCACCATCTGGACGTTGAACACACGGTCCGTTTCCAGGTCGACCCACAGATACGGATCGCTGGTCATCGGCTGAGAGGCGTAGTCGGCGACATCCTCCCATGACTCGCCGTGGTCACACGAGCGCATCACCTTGGCGAAGGCGGTGAAGAAGATACAGCCGCTCGAGGTGACACCGATGCTCGGTTCAGCGCCGTCTTCTCCGACGTCGCTGAACACGAAACTGAGCGGCAGGGGTGGCACATCGAGCGCCAGACCATCACGGCCGGTGACGAAGATGCCGTCTGGAAGTGAAGGCTCTTCGGGTGGTGCCGGTGGTTCATTCCTGAGGCAGCCGGAGAATGCGACCGTGCACATCAGGACGCCAATCAGCAGGGCCGATGCTCGCATGTCCGCATCGACAGAGCAACTGCGAATCATCTTGTCTGTCTGGCGAACAGATCACCTGCATGCCCTCTGTGTCGATGGTTGTACAGTAGGCATCCATCCAACAGCCATCAGTAGCCCAAGGTCCGTTCGAGAAGTGATTCCAATGCATCCACGTCCATTCGTTCCCGAGGGGGGAGTTGATGAAGCGGGGTCCGGTCGGGGTGGCATGGTCGACTTCGCACTGAGCGAGGAGCAGGAGATGCTGAGAGACCTCGCGCACGAGTTCGCTGAAGGGAGCATCCGCCCGCGCGCCGAACAGTGGGACGAGGACAGCGAATTCCCTATGGCTGCGATCGCCGAGGCGCATGAACTCGGGCTGATGAACCTGCACGTGCCGGAGCAGTACGGTGGCATGGGTCTCGGCTGCCTGACCGAGGCTGTTGTGCAGGAGGAACTCGCATGGGGTGACCCAGGATTCGCCACCGCGGCTTACTCGAACGGTCTGACCGCGGCACCGCTGATAACCGGCGGCACCGATGAGCAGAAGCGGAAGTACCTCGGCTGGCTGACCGAGAAGCCAGCCATCGCCGCCTATGCCGTCACCGAACCGGGCGCTGGCAGCGATGTGCAGGGGATCGCATCTACCGCCGTTCTGGACGGCGATTCATACGTGCTGAACGGCAACAAGATGTTCATCACCGGCGGCGGCGTCGCCGACTGGTTCTTCGTCCTCGCCTACACCGACAGGAGCGCCGGCTACAAGGGTATGAGCGGATTCATCGTCGAGGCCGACTGGGACGGCATCTCGCTCGGCAAGAAGGAGCGGAACATGGGTCAGCGCGCCTCCGACACAAGAGCAGTGAACTTCCATGATGTGTCCGTTCCTATAGATAATCTGGTGGGCGGCGAAGAGGGCGGCGGCTGGTTCAACGCGATGAGGGCGTTCGACGTCTCTAGGCCGAGCATAGCGGCCCACGCCACGGGCATCAGCAGGGCCGCCTACGAGCACTCGCTGCGCTACGCTGACGAGCGCGAGACCTTCGGAAAGAAACTGCACCAGCACCAGGCCATCCAGTTCATGCTGGCCGACATGAAGACCGACATCGAAGCGGCCCGCGCGCTGACCTGGAAAGCGGCTTGGATGCTCGACAACGGCATGCAGAACACCGAGGCGGCGGCGCACGCGAAACGATTCGCCGCCGATGCTGCGATGCGGATCACCACGGACGCGGTGCAGATCTTCGGTGGCTACGGCTACTCCGAGGAGTACCCTGTGGCCCGACTGATGCGGATCTACGAGGGGTCGAGCCAGATCCAGAGGATGATCATCGGTCGTGAGATCACCCGCGGCATCTGATGCGAGCGGGGAAAAGGCTTCATCAACCGGCTGCTCTCGCCGCCTTATGCGAAGCTATGCGGTACGAACCTCAGTGCTCATCGGGCTGCTCATCGGAATGCTCGGACTGTCCGCCTGGGCGGTCGCGCTGGATGGGGCCGAGAACTCCGAATTGGAGAAAGAGTTGAGAGCGGATGCCACTGGTCGTGAAGCGACATACGTCACGCTCTCGAAGTACACAGCAGCCGCTGGCGGCACCTTGGAGGTGACGGCGCATGTCACCGGATACCAGAAGCAGGACTCGACGACAACCTCTCGATACGACATCTGGGCTGAATCCTCCTTTGGAGAAGAGACCTACTTCATCGCCAGGAACCAGACTGCAACTCAGAGCGAGTTGAGCGTCCCCTGGTCGATCCCTGGAGCGATACCGACCGGTGATTACTGGATTTGCGCCGATCAGGAGCACCCTGTCGAGGGAACGCCCTGGTCTGACTCTAAGGAGTGCTCACCACTGCTCACCATAGATCGATACAACCTTCTGGTATCGTTCGAGAACCCGATGCCGCTGCCCGGCGAGGAACTGCGCGTCCACGCGCTGGTCTCTAACGCTCTCGACGGCTCTCCCGAAGCGCCGGAATCCGGAGGTTGGCAGATAGATTACTACACTCGCGACGAGAACGATGATCTCAATTCGCAACGAAAGACCGGCATCTTCGGCACCGGCTCGAATCTGCAATTCACATTCCTTCTGCCATCCAACATCGTCGACTGGTTTGACATCAATGTCCAAGTCTGGGCGAACGGCTCAGGTGGCGATCAGGTGGAGAGGGTGACCGAGAGCATCGGGATTGGTTCGATAACCGTCAATGTCCAGCAGCCATATACCGGCACCACCATAGTACCGGATGCGCCTTTCATCCTCTCTTTGAACAGTTACCGCCAACACGGTGCTGACTCGTATCCCGAAGCGGGCATGTCCCTGAATGTCGACATCAAGCAGGAGGATGAGACGAAGAGAATCGTATCGAATGTGCAGACCGATGGCGACGGCTACTCTTCGACGGTCGCGACCCTCGCCGCCTCTTCCGACATCACCGACGGCCCGGCCATCATATTCGTCTCTTGGACTGACCCCGCGGATCTCTCGATCCGCAATGCCACATCGTCTATTTTCATCTCGACCGGGGCTGGTGCAGCGAGCGGCGGCGGCATGGGCATCGATCTGACCGCAAACGTGCCGAACGACGAGAGCGAACCCGGCGATGTGGTGATGCTGGTGCTGAAGACCCGTGACGACCTCGGCATGCCGCTGCCCAACTGTTGGATCCACTATCGTACGATCCGCGAATCATCCTACCACGACGACCACGGAGGCGTCTGGCAGGCCAGTAGGACCGATTCGACGGGACTTCTGTACCTGAATATCACGATTCCGGCGAATCTCAACCCGGCCGCTGGCGACATTCGACTCAATGCGATAGCATGGAACGAAACGGGGGCTACCGACTACGGGAACTTCGACCTGCAGATAATCAATCCCGACGTCGAACTTTCGACAAAGAGGTCGTACTGGATTCCCGGGGAGACCATCGATATGGAGGTCGACTCGGCCGGCATGAAAGGCAAGGTGACCGGTTTCTGGTCAATCGGTGCGCTGGATGTGGAGGGCATGATCGAATTCGACGCTGGCAGCACAGGTACATTCTCATTCGCTGTTCCAGCGGTGGTCGACTACGAGACCTTCACCATCGTCATCATCACGATAGACGGCAGAGGCAGCATCGAATCGGACAGCCACTACATGTCTAGACAAACTGGAATCTCCGTGGCGGTGCAGCAGCTCGACGCTGACGCTGTTTTTATTGGTGGTGGGACGATAGAACTCGCCTACACCATCGTACAGTTGGACCCTGAGAATGCGATAGATTTCCCTGTCGAATGGCAGACTTCGTTGCTCGGTGTCGAGGACAGTGAGCAATCGGGCAAGGTGAATCAGACCTCCGGCACAATTCAACTGACCATTCCCGGCTCGGTTGAGAGTGGCACCTACCTGATCACCGTCTTGTTCGAGAATGCGGAGGAGTGGGGCGGCTACCAGATCATCGAGGTGCGCTCGGAGGATGACGGCAGCGGCGTCACGGGTGCCTTCGCTTCGACCACAGATGCGATCTCACCTGCCGCTCCGATCATCTCGATCGTGGCGCTTCTTCTCGGCCTCACAGCACTGGTGCTGACGCTTCTGCGCGGCGGACGAGGGAACGATGATGATGATGGTGGACCCGGCGACTTCGGTCTGACGGCTGTTCCTACTGCACCCGAAGCGGCCCCTCTGCCTACCGCGACCCAACCGATGCATGCGTTCGTAGAACAATCTCAGACCCATGCTCACGCCGCACCGCCGCCAAGCGTACAGCATCAGGCTCCGATGCAGCCATCGATGGAACAGATGGCGATGAGTGGTCACTCTGCACCGCCGCCGGGTCATATGCAGCCTGGTGGCAAGGAGCGCGGGCCGTACTGAGAGAGCGCCAACACGGCGAACCGCTATCCACCGGCTGCTCCGGGTAGTGGCATGGTCGCAGCGGTGATCCTCGCAGCAGGTGCCTCGAAGAGGCTCGGACGATCGAAGGCGCTGCTCGACTTCGCTGGCCGCCCTCTGATCGCCGATCTCATCGCTCGGCTGCTGGCTGCTGGCGATGGCTCGGTCGGGCCGATAGTCGTCGTCGTCAATCAGAGCATCAGCGCCGAGGTCGGCAAGCTGCTCTCGGGTGGCCCAGCCGAGGTCATCGTCAATCCGGACCCCTCCTCCGGACGAACCGGTTCGCTGAAGATCGGGCTAGCGAGCCTGCGTGAGTCCGATGCCGTCCTCGTCGTTCCCGTAGACCGCCCGGGTTGGACGATGACGACCCTCGACTCACTGCTCGCCGCCGACCGCTGCTGCTGTCCAGCGGCGAATGGCCGTGGGGGTCACCCTCTGCGTCTGCAGCCCGATGACATCGAGCGGATTCTCGCTGCAACTGACGACGAGCCGCTGAATCGGCTCGTCGAGCCAGAACGCTTCGAGGTCAGCGATGAGTTCCTTCATCTGAACATCGACTCTACCGACGACCTGTCGCGACTGGCACAGGCCGCTGCCGCGCTGGCCGGATCCGACATCGGCGACGCATGATCGACGCCATATCCCGGGCAGCCATCGGGTGTCGCTGCCGGAGCACTCGGACGCCATCGGCTGCCTCTTTCGGGGCATACGAAGGCCTTCGAGCGTCTGGTGACTTGCTGCTATGGCGACGCGCGGGGTTCTTGGGAGGTGTCAGAGGAGGTGTCAGAGGCACCGGGCGCACGCTGAAGAGGGAGGAGCGGTTCGTCAGGCCGTGACCGAGCGAGTCCTCGGATGGGTGATGCAGAGACTCGCTGACGGCAGGTCTGTCGCGACCGCGACTGTGATCGAATCGAAGGGATCGGTGCCGGGAAAGCCCGGCGCCCGGTTGGCGGTCGCGTCTGATGGCACACGACGAGGAACGGTCGGTGGCGCCGGCTTGGAGCAGCGCGTCGAGGCAGCCCTCGAAGCGCTGCTCGCATCGGCGGCTGACGGTGGTGCCAGAGCGGGCGGCGAGGTCGAGACCTTCACGCTGCACCGCGATGCGAAGAGTGATGACTCGAACACGCTGGACAGCCTGTGCGGCGGCAAGGTGACGGTCGCCATGGAGGTGCTGACGCCGATGCCCCACATCCTGCTTGTCGGCGGCGGCCATTGCTCTCGCGCCATCGCCGACCACGCCAGCCTGCTCGGCTGGCGCTGGAGCGTCCTCGACCCGCGCCCCGAATACGCGGCTGAAGCGCGCTGGCCGGCGGCGAGCGAACGGCACTGCATGACCGCCGAGGCGTTCCTGTCAGAATCACAGGACGGTCTGCACCGGTTCTCCGACATCCTGCTGGTCGGCCACGACTGGTCGTTCGACCAGACCGTCCTCATCGGCCTCCTGAAGAGGCTCGATGCCGGTCACACGGCCACCGGAAGGCGGCCAGCGGATGATGATTCAGAGGTGATTTCGCAACGGCCCCGGATCGGCGTCATCGGTTCGCGGGCCAAATGGCGCGCCTTCGAGGCGGCGGCCGGCGACGCGGGAGTCGGAGAGCAGGCACTCGAATCCGTCGCCTGTCCGATCGGTCTCGACATCGGCGCCGAGTCGCCGAACGAGATCGCCGTAGCGGTCTGCGCCGACATCATTCGCCGCGAGCAGAACGGCTGAACCTACGGCCTGGTCCATCATCGGGCATGCGGGTCGACTCGGCGATCTCATCACAAGGTGCGCCGTCGTTGGACTGAGGCCCGTGCTGGCGTGGACCGGCCTTCGGCCGAGCGAACCCTCAAAGGTCGATTCGACGTGGTCCGGCCGACAGCGATGACGATACGCATCCATGTGCCGATGATTCCCTCTGACGAGCCCGTCGAATGGCGGGCCAGCGTCAATGGCGACCGCGAGGTCCACCTCATCGAGAGCAACGCCATATTGCTGGATGTGCTGCGCGATTCGGTCGGCACGCTAGGCGTCAAGCGCGGCTGCGACATGGGCACCTGCGGCTGCTGCGCGGTGCTCATCGACGGAGCACCGAGACTCTCCTGCCTGACCTTGGCCGCGGAAGTGGAGAACACGGCTGTGACGACCGTCGAAGGTCTGGCGGACGGCGGCCACCTGCACCCGATCCAGCAGTGCTTCATAGATTACGGCGGCAGTCAGTGCGGCTTCTGCTCGCCGGGATTCCTCGTCGTCATCAGCGCTCTGCTGGAATCCAACAGTGAACCGACCGACGACGAGATCAAAACCGCCATCGAGGGCAATCTGTGCCGCTGCACCGGCTATCAGCAGATCATCGAATCGGTGCGTCAGGCGGCCGCCATCCTGGCCAGCGGTGGCCGACGCGGCGACCCTACAGCAGCGCATTCCGACCCCCACCCGGGTCTGGCGGCCGACACGGATGAGTGATCGGTGTGAATGGAGAGAAGTGCGATATGAAAACGTCAACGGGCGAATGGTGAGCCGATGAGGAGTGCGAACGGCTGGAAGGAACTGTGAATGAGGGATCGTTGATCGATAGTGAGAACGGTGAACGGAGGTGAAGCGAATGTCTGAGAAGAAGGACGAAGAGATGGTCGGCTACAAGCAACAGCCCGGCAAACTGCCGTTCTCTCGCCCCGGCTCAGGCGGCAAGGAA
This sequence comes from Candidatus Thalassarchaeaceae archaeon, assembly GCA_963582725.1. Classification (GTDB taxonomy): domain Archaea; phylum Thermoplasmatota; class Poseidoniia; order Poseidoniales; family Thalassarchaeaceae; genus CAUZSY01. Next base: position 4,333 of record CAUZSY010000012.1, on the reverse strand, counting down.
CGGTTCAGCCGACTACGAGACAAGGACATGATTCCAGCCAGCCAAGGCGGCGACAGAGCCTACCCACCCGGTTCGCATCGCCACGACCATCTGGTCAGCAGCGCCGCCATCGGCAAGCGGACGGGGATGATCGATGGCGCATGGAAGGTGACCGGACGGGCCAATTACGGCGACGACATCAGACTGGCCGACGAGTTGATCGGCAGAATCCTCCGATCGCCACACCACTACGCCAGAGTGCTGTCGGTCGATACGAGTCAGGCCGAAGCGCTGCCGGGTGTGGTCGCGGTGGCGACCGGCGCCGACGCTCAGAATCGTTTCGGCGTGCTGCCGGTCACCAAGGACGAACACGCGATGGCGGTCGATAAGGTCCGCCACATCGGCGATCTGGTGGCGGCGGTGGCGGCCGAGGACGAGGCGACGGCGCTGCAAGCGTTGAACCTGATCGAAGTCGAATACGAGATCCTTGACAGCATCCACGACATGCGTCGGGGTCTGGAGGACTCCGATGACCCGATCCACGACAGAGGAAAGTACCACATCGGCGAGTCGAACGTGCAGAAGAGAGTCTTCCAGGAGTTCGGCGACCTCGCTTCGGTGGCCGACTCGACGGTCGCCAGCAGCCGAGCCGACTGGTTCTTCGAGGGCGTTAATCACGGCTTCACCGAACCGCACGCGGTGGTCGCGGATTGGGACCCTTCCGGACGACTGACGATGTATACCCCTCAGCAGGTACCACACTATCTGCACCGTTCACTGGCTGACGTTCTGGAGATTCCGATGCACCAGATAAATGTCCATAGAACCTTCGTCGGCGGCGGATTCGGTGGCAAGTCAGACCCGTTCCCGCACGAGATGTGCGCAGCCATCCTGGCTCGCAAGGCCGGTCGGCCGGTGCGCATCACGTTCGACCGCGAGGAGGTGTTCTGGACCAACCGCGGCCGACACCCTTCGCGTCTCGAGATGGTGCTGCACGCCGACGCGGAAGGCCGGCTGTGCGGCATCGAGACCGATGCGCTGATCGATGGCGGCGCGTTCGCCTCGTTCGGTCACGTCACGACCTACTACAACGGCGTCCTGCACACAGCGCCGTATGAGATCGGCTCGTTCCATTACACCGGCGCCCGGGTCTGGACGAACAAGCCAGCTTCCGGTGCGATGCGCGGCCATGGCGCCGTCAATTCGCGCTGCGCCGTCGAGGTCGGCATAGACGACCTGACGCAGCAGATGAAGGTCGATCCGATCACTTTCCGACTCGCCAACCTGCTGCCACCACACAGTGCCACCATCACCGGCTTCCGAGTCACCAGCATCGGCATGCGTGAGTGTCTGGAGCGTGTCCGAGCGGCGTCCGACTGGCATGATCGGTTCCGCAGACTGCCCCTCGGACACGGCCTCGGCATCGGCTGCGGCTTCTTCATCTCGGGCAGCGGGCTGCCGATCCACTGGGACCCGAACCGATTCCCGCATGCGACGGTGCACCTGAAGGTCGACATGGACGGCGGTGTCACGGTGCACACCGGCGCGGCCGAGATCGGTCAGGGTTCCGACACGGTGATCGCGCAATCGGTCGCCGAGGTGCTCGGTCTGCCGTTGGACATGATCAGGATCCGTTCACGCGAGTCGGACACCGCACCGGTCGACCTAGGTTCCTATTCCAGTCGTGTCACCTTCATGAACGCGAACGCGGCCATCTCGGCCGCGGTCGAGATTCGCCAGCGGCTGCTCGCCGCGACGGCTGAGATCACCGGCGCCGACGAAGCGACTCTCATCATCGGCGATCGTCGCATCTACGACAAGCGCGACCCGGCGGTCGGGGTCTCCTACCTCGAAGCTCTGCACAAGGCGCAGGAGGACATCGGCGCGCTGGTCGCATCCGGCGCATATCGGACTCCGCCTATGGGCCGGAAGCACAAGGGCGCAGGGGCCGGACTGGCGCCGGCCTACTCGTTCTCCGCCTACGTTGCCGAGGTGAAGGTCGACGTCGAGACAGGTCGGACGGAGGTGCTGAAGGTCTGGGCGGCGCACGACTGCGGCAAGGCGCTCAACCCGCTGGCGGTGGAAGGGCAGATCATCGGCAGCTGCCACATGGGTCTCGGCCAGGTGCTGTCAGAAGAGATGAGATACGGCCGCAAAGGCAATCTGTTGAATCCGAATCTGCTCGAATACAAGATCCCGACCGTTCACGAGATGCCCACCATCGTTCCCATCATCGTCGAGAGCAACGACCCGGAGGGTCCGTTCGGTGCCAAGGAGGCCGGCGAGGGACCGTTGCTGCCGGTGCTGCCGGCGGTCTGCAACGCCGTCTACGATGCGATCGGCGTCCGGACTGACCAGTTGCCGATCACACCTGACCGACTCTATACCGCGATCGAGAAGCGCTGCCGGGCCGAGGCGGTCACCGACCCGCTCGACCTGACCGCTCCGCGACTCGAACACTCCGAGTTACAGGCGAAACTCGAGGCGAGGGCCGAGGAGCATGCCGAGCGCGACCGTGCTCGATGGCTCGACGAAGAGCCGGAACCGTACCACAACGGGGCTCTGTTCGGTCTGGACGCCAACCGACCGCCCGACGAGCAGAGCGACGCCTGGCAGGTCAGCGTCACGCCGCCGGCAGATTATCTCGATGCGCCTCGATTGGCCGGCAGCGCCTGGCGGCACATCGAGCGACGACACAGAGGTGATGCGCGATGAGGATGCCACCATTCAGGCTGCACCGGCCGGCCAGCGTCGACGAGGCGGTCGGACTGGCGGCTGAGATCATCTCCGGCGGTTCCACCTTCGACTGGGTCGCCGGTGGCACCGACCTGCTGCCGAACTACAAGTGGCACCTGAACGCTCAGCCGAACGTCATCTCCCTGGCCGGTATCGACGAGATGACCGCTCTGACCGCTACGCACATCGGCGGCATGACGCGCATCCAAGCCCTGGTCGAAAGCGGGGAGACCCACCCTCTTCTCAGGCAGACCGCAAGCACCATCGCCAGTGTCCTGCTGCGCCGCTCCGGCACCGTCGGCGGCAACATCTGCCTCGATACACGCTGCTTCTGGTTCAACCAGACCGAGGAGTGGCGGCGCAGCATAGAATGGTGCCACAAGTGCGACTGCGGCACCGGCGCGGACTGCTTGGTCATCGCGAATCAGAACACGCTCTGCGTCGCTACCTATCAGGCCGACATGGCACCGGCCCTGATGTGCCTCGATGCGGTCATCGAACTGGCCGGCCCTGACGGCCGTCGAGAGATGCCGTTGGCCGACTTCTTCCAAGAGGACGGCATGACCAGGAACCATCTCGCTGAAGGAGAACTGGTGGTAGCCGTCAGGTTGCCAGAGGATGTTGCCGAATGGTCCGGCTCTTACCAGAAACTCCGGCTGCGAGAAGCGTGGGACTTCCCTGAGGCCGGTGTGGCAGCGGCCTGGCACACCGCTGATTCCGGTTCGATCGACGGTCTCAGGATGGCTACGACCGGTTGCGAATCGATTCCACGACTGCACGATGACCTGACCGTCGCAGCACTGTCAGAGTGGTCGGGCGAGGAGAGTGTCAAGCGACTGTCCGAAGCGGTCCGCAAGGCGGTGAAACCCGTCAACAACACGGCCTTCCCACCTTCGTACAGACGAAAGATGCTGCGAGTCCTGTCGAAACGGGCGCTGAGTGGCGCGTTGACGAGCGGGTGAGGATGATGATTGGCCGTTCGACCGACCTGCCCGGGCTCCCCGGGACAGCCGTCCACCACCCGGCTCTTCGCCGCTCACCTGTCTCGGCGCCCTTTGCCGCCTGCCTGACGAGGCGCCACCGGCCATACACCACCCTGCTGCTCGTTCTCACTCTGGTATTGTCCCTGCTGACCCTGCCGACCACTTCGACCGAAACGGCGGCCCAGTTGCCGGTCGGTTGGGCTGCAGGACTGGTGGACGAGGACGCGTCGCCATTCGAGTTCGATGCAGCAGGTCGAACAAAGTTCGAATTCTGGATCCGCAACGATCACATGACTGCGATGCAGGTCGACATCGAGTACGATCTGCCGTACGATGCGAACAACGACGGCGCCGAGGAGATGACCATCGATGGTCGCAGCAACGACACCATCACACTGGCCGTGACGATCGGCGACCCACTCACCTTCGATGGCGGTCGGACCGACCCGTTCGACATCGAGGTCACGCTGACCTCGGTCGCCGGCGTGCCGCAGGCCGGCACCGACAAGAAGAGCATCGATGGTGAGATGAAGATCCCATACCTGTACGAGCTGCAGCTGGAGATCACGCCGCCCGGCGGTCCGATGAACTCCGGCACATCGATCGAGGTGATGATGACCATCGGCAACAGCGGC
>CAUZSY010000011.1:0-18762 GCA_963582725.1 Candidatus Thalassarchaeaceae archaeon | reverse complement strand
TAGGCTCCATCGACATCCGATAACAGGCCCAGAAGGACCTCTGATCCATCTCTGGCCAGCAGGATCCCGATGGCATCATCGGGCGGTGCCGATGTCGTGACAGAGGCGAGGCGAGCACGCTCGTCCTCCTCCAGACGCGCCCAACCATCATCCGAGAGATGTTGCAGAGCACCGCGGCGACCGGCCTCGGCGTCCGAGATCACCAGTCCATCCTGGCGCATCCTGCTCAGTTCGGCTGAGGCGTGTGGTGTCCGGAGCCCGGTCCTGCGCGCCAGTTCCGAGACCGCCCCCTCGCCCTCGCTCAGATGGATCAGCAAGCGCCGGCGGTGGCTGCTGCGAATCCGGCGAGGCAACGCCGTCCTCTCGATGCTGCCGCCCGCTGTCACGCCATCCCCGACCCTCCGAGGCCAACTTCCGATTTCAACCTTTCAATTTCATAACTTGGATTCGTTACTTACTTACATTTCGTTACACCTTTTGCCCCCACTTCCAAACTTAAAGCAACCAATAATCGCCGAAATACAAATGTACGGGTGAAGAAAAGGTATCATTCTGTAACCTCGCACCCCGACATTCGGGGCAACGGTTATACCACCGATGAAGGTCGATGCGAACGAGGTCAGGGAGAACTGGGGTCAGTTCCGGAAAACCCTCGCACTGAGACGGTGAACGGAGATGGAATCACGACTGAGAGAGTTGCTGAGGGCGTATCTGAACGCCAGACCCCGCAACACCGTCGAGATACAAGATCACGTGCGAGAGAACATCCAGGACGCCTCTGCAAAGCAGATCGATGCGCTTCTTCAGGACGACGCGTCGATCGTCCGAGTCGGACTGATTCGGCGGAGTGGCATGCTATCTGGCGGCCACGACGTCTGTGAATGGGCGACTCGGGAGTGGATGGAAGCACGAGGGCCCCCCGGCCAGAGGTGATAGTATGAGAACGACTAGATTGAGACAGAGGATCAAGAGATATCTGGCTGAGAAGGGAGAGGCCAACACGACTGAGATTCTCGAACATGTGAACACCACTATGCGACATGGCACGACTCCTCAGCAACTCGGCAATGTCCTCTCGAAGGACAAGGACATCGAGAAGATAGGTAACACGAAGCGCGGCGGCGCCCTGTCTGGTCGCTACGACATATGCGTCTGGAAACTTCGCGACCACCAGACCAGCAGCGCTCAAGCGAGCGCTTGAGACAGTGGACTCGGTCGACCATTCCCTTCCGCAGGGGTGAGCCACCTCCTCCAGTCGAGGGCGAACTCGTTAGGGTCGATGTCGCGGGCGATCCGGTCGGAAGTTCCAGTGTCCTGCCTCCGAGCGGATCGAGAACCGGCGTGGTAGCAGCGATCGCAGCGCGGCGCTGCTGGGTTGTCGATGGGGGAGTGGTGCCGACGCCGCGGCACCTCGACAGAGGCGTGACACCGGCTCGGCCACCAGGGTACCCGATAACGGGTGGCACCCCCGTCCCGGGATGGATGCAGGTCGGACATCACTCTTCGAGATCCGCTTTCCAATCGCCGCTGCGAGCCAGACTGTTCATCCGGCCGCGGTGGGCCAGCGAGGCGCGCGACGCAGCCGATGATTCGTCGCTCTGTCCAGCCCACTTCTGCAATGCTGCAGCCTGCAGCGCACGGCCGTAGGAGTAGGACAGCTCCCAAGGGTGTTCCACATCCATCGCATTCATCGCGTTCAGGTGAGCCGTCGCATCGATGTCCGACTGACCGCCGGAAAGGAAGACGATGCCCGGCAGTTCTGCTGGCACGTGCGCGCTTAGACAGTCGACGGTCATCCTCGCGACGGTGGCTACATCGGACTGCTCAGGGCAGTCCTTGCCACTGATGATCATGTTCGGCTTGAGCAGCGCGCCGGGAATATGAACACCCTGCAGCATGCACTGCTGCCACACCTTATCCAACGCCCAGGCGGTCACCTCGGCGCATGTCTCGGCGTCGTGATCACCATCCATCAGGACCTCGGGTTCGATGACCGGCACGAGCCCCTGTTCCTGCGAAAGCGCAGCATATCGAGCCAGCGCATGCGCATTGACATGGACGCAACCCGGACTCGGCACACCTTCACCTATCCTGATGACTGCACGCCACTTGGCGAATCGGGCACCCAACTGGAAATACTCCGCACACCTCTCCCTGAGGCCGTCCAGACCTTCGGTCACCATCTCACCGGGGTGTCCGGCCAGTTCCTTAGCACCGGTGTCCACTTTGATGCCGGGCAGGATGCCGCGAGACGTCAGATGGTCGGGGATGCTGGTCCCGTCATCCATGTTCTGCCGGATCGTCTCATCATACAGGATGACGCCGCTGATGGCCGACTCGGCACCCTCCGTCGAGAACAGGTTCGCACGATATCCGCGCCGACTCTCCTGACTGGATTCGACGCCCACCGCCTGCAGTCTGCTGGTCATCGTCCCAGTGCTTTCGTCAGCCGCGAGTATTCCCTTGCCGGGGGCGACCAACGCCTGTGCATTCCGCTCCAGCATCTCACAGTCCATCTCGACCCTCGACCCTCGGTGCGGCGTCTTCGGGACTTCAAGGATTCGGGCGAGGGGTAGGACTGGAGATTCTGTGGAAGAACCAAGTGGCGTTCGTGCTCCACCGGTTGCCGAGAATGGTCGATGTTCTGAGGATAATGACCCTCAAAGCAGATATTTATTAATTAAATCCCTCAGTCACCATCATGGTTTGCGGAAAATGCGGTGGGGAGGGACACAATTCGAGAACCTGTAAGAAGGCCGGGGGGGCGAAGAGGACCGGACGGCGGAGAGCCGGTGGGCGGCGAAGATGCAGCGTCTGCGACAAGGTCGGCCACAACATGCGGACCTGCCCGAAGATCCATCCGGGCAGAGCGAAGAAGAGCCGGTCGTCGAAGGGCCGGGTCTGTAGCGGCTGCGGTGAGAGCGGCCACAACCGTCGGACCTGTCCGACGGTCAACCCAGAGGCGGCAGAGGCTCGCATGGCGCGAGCCAAGAGGAAGAGGGATCGAACCCGAGTCTGCAGCGAATGCGGCGGCATCGGTCACAATGTCCGGACCTGTCCCGTGGTCAATCCAGAGCGGGCGGCGGAGAGAACCGCCACAGGCGGCGGCTTCCGTCGTTGCAGTGAGTGCGACGAGTTGGGTCACAACACCAGGACATGTCCGGTCCTGCACCCGGACAGAACGCAGAAGCGCGCCAAGAGCGGCGTCAGGAAGCGCTGTCGAGAGTGCGACGAGGTCGGCCACAACCGGCGGACCTGTCCGAGACTGCATCCAGAGAAGGCAACAGCCAAGGGTCAGAGGGACCGGCGCCGAGGCGGCCGCAGGCGATGCAGCGTCTGTGACAAGATCGGCCACAACAGCCGGACCTGTAAGGCGTGAATTCCGGGCGTTGACCGGAGCGTCGCTCGACGAACGGTCATCCAGGCAGTTCCGAAGTGGTCGCAGCGGTTGCAGCGGCACGACCCTCGCGTGTGTTCTCAGACCGAGTGCTCGGAGCTGATGTAGGTGCGGTCACCGCTCGCGACGTCGATTATCTCGCTGTGCACCGCCACCCTGTCTTCGAAGCGCTCGACGCCCGGCAGATAGCCTGTGCAGACCCCGCTCGCGATGAACACCGCATCGTCGCTCTCACAGAGGTCGTCACGCGCCCACACACGTTCGATGTCGCCCCCGACCATCTCTTCGGCGCGCTCCCTGTGACCTTCGTTCCTGAACACCAGACGACCTTCGAAGTGAGCCCCGAGGCCACGCAGCGCGGTCGCGGTGATGACGCCTTCCGGCGCTGCACCCACTCCCATCAGCAGGTCGACCTCCGATGTCGGATCTGCCGCATCCAGCGCACCGGCGACGTCACCGTCACCGATCAGCCGGATCCGCACATCCATCTGCCTGAGATCTCGAATCAGATCCTCGTGCCGAGGTCGGTCCATGACCACGACCAGCAACTCTCGTGGTTGCTTGTCGAGCGCCGCGGCGGCGGCTTCGATGTTGTAAGAGACGTCCGCTTCCAGAGACACCTCGCCAATCAGTGCGGCGGCACCCGCTATCTTGTCCATGTAGCAGTCCGGAGCGTGCAGTAGCGCACCCCTCGGTGCTGCGGCGAGCACCGCTATGGCGTTCGGCGAGTCCGTCGCCACATGGTTGGTGCATTCGAGCGGGTCGACCGCGATGTCGATACGGAGCGCATCCGGTTCGCCCTGCATCGAGCCGAGCGGTTCACCTATCCAGAGCATCGGCGCGTCGTCCCGCTCGCCCTCGCCGATCGCCACACGGCCATCGAACGGAACATCATCGAACACCTTCCGCATCGCTTCGACCGCGGCTCCGTCGGCCAGTTTCCGGGCTCCTCGGCCGCGCCATTCGGCGGCCGCTATCGCCGCCGTCTCGGTCGCTCTCAGGAAATGATCCGTGAGATCAGCGGTTCGTCGCACGGAGCCGCCGAAGAGTCGGTGGTTCTCAATGCTGCGCATCGGTACCGTCGGGTTGGCGGCCGTGGTCGGGCGGAGCGGTGAGAGCTGGACGAGAGGGGGATGGGCCGGCGCGGTTTCGGTTTGGAAGAGGACTCCGGAGAGTGACCGGAGATCGGTCAGACGGGCAGTCCGGAGGTCGGATCAGACTTCAGTTTCTCTACGATTCGGACATCCTCGATCCTCGTCACGGGATACTGGCCAGCCGCATCCTTCTCGTGTGGTTTCACCATGTCCCACGCGCACAGCAGCGCCGCGCTGACGCCCGCCAGGGCTTCCATCTCGACGCCGGTCCTCCAGGTCGCTCTGACCCGGACCGTGCAGCGCAGCCCTGCTGCGGAGGAACTCCAGTCGACATCACAGCCGGACAGCGGGATCGGGTGACAGTGCGGAATCAACCTCGGCGTCTCCTTGACAGCCAGAATGGCTGCGATGGTCGACGCTTCGCGGACATCCCCCTTCGCGACCTCGCCACGATCGATGATTCCGAGGGTGGCTTCGGAGAGCACGAGCAGACCGGTGGCCGTCGCTTCGCGGTCGACGGACGGCTTGTCCCCGATATCGACGATCGGACTGTTCGACATTAACCCAGCCCCCCTTTCCAGACCACTCCATCCGCTCTGAACTCCTTCTTCCAGAGCGGCGCCTGGGCCTTCAGGGAATCGATGAGCCATGCGCACCCAGCGAACGCTTCGGCTCGGTGGGCGGAGGCGACATGGATGGCGACGATCGGCTCTTCCGGACCGACCGAGCCGACCCGGTGAGCCATCGCCACCGAACCGAGGCCGAATTCGTCGATGGCCTGCTGGGCCAGATCCTCCAGCACCTCGGGAAGTCGATCGCGCCAGGCGTCGAACTCGAGTCGCTCGACGGCGACGCCGTCCACCTCGCCGCGGGTGATGCCGACGAACGAGACCATGGCGCCGCATCCGGAGATAGGCAGTCTGGCCCGCAGCGCGTCCGGGTCCAGCGCCCGCTCGGCGACCTCGATCAGCACCGTCGGCTCGGCCATGCACTCCGGAAATCGCTCTCAGCCATCTTTGTTCGCATCCAGCACTCCTATGACCGCGAGCCGCCACGAGGAGAGCGATGGATGGCGATGGAGTGATTCACATCATGGGTGGCGGTCTGAGCGGTCTGACGGCCGCGACCATACTCGCGAAGGCGGGTGAAGAGGTGCATGTGCACGAGCTGCGATCCGATTCCGGCGGTCGATTCGATGGCGACTTCCAAGGACTGGAGAACTGGACGGCCGATTCTGACCTGTTCGACGAGATGCGCGAATGGGGCCTCGATCCGGAGGCGTTCAAGTCGACACCGTTCAAGGTCTGCGACCTGATCCATCCCGATGACACGATCACAGAGATCAGATCAGACAGGATAGCCTTCCGCATCGTCGAGCGCGGCACCGACACACACTGCATAGATCAGGGCTTCAAGCGGATGGCCGAAGCGGCGGGTGCGACCATTCACTACGGCTCGAAGGTGGGTCGGGAGGAGTGCACGGTGATCGCAGCCGGACCGAAGGAGACCAGCGCGGTCGCGCTCGGCGAGGTGTTCAGGACGCCGCTGCCGAATCAGGTCTGCCTGCAGTTGAACGACAAGCTAGCGCCGGGCGCCTATGCCTACATGATCATCATCGACGGCGTCGGCCTCATCTGCACCTGTCTCTGGCGCAAGCAGAAGCGGAGTCAGCGGTTCCTAGATGAGACCATCGTCTGGTACGAACAGCACTATCCAGGCCTCGATCGGCAACCTATCAAGCGGGTCGGCGGCAAGGGTGATTTCAGCCTGCCATCCGCATACCAGCACGACGGCCGATACTACGTCGGTGAGGCGGGTGGTCTGCAGGATTTCATGTGGGGATTCGGGATGCGGTATGCGATCACCAGCGGCGCGCTGGCCGCCCAGGCCATTCTCGGCCAGTGTGACTACGAGCGAGAGGTCTTCCGTCGAATGGTGCCGATAATCCGGGTGAGCGCTATCAATCGCTGGCTGATGAACCGGGTCGGCGACCGCGGCTTCGGTCGAGTCGCTCGATACTGGATGCGAGACCAGAAGAAGCGCGGCGACGGCCTCGTCTTCATCGAGCGACTCTACCGACCCGGCCTGTTCCGTCGAGCCCTCTGGCCGATCGTCCGGCTCGGCATGCTGCGGAAGATCGACCTCGAGGACGGCCGGACGGCGAAGCGGTTGCCGTTCCGCCCAGCCCTGAAGCGAGACGACTGGCAGCCGAGCGACGCAGCGAAGCGGGTGGCCGAGCAGTGGCGGCAATGCAGGGTCGGCGGCGGTTCGGTCTCGTTCGAGAGCGATCCGTGACTGTGGCGCTGTCTATCGGTGATCCGCTGGCGAGCGGTCGTCATCGGCCGGTCGACGACAACTGAGCGAGGTCCTCCCGCAAGGCGCGAACACGGCCCGGGACGGCGGTTTGATATGCCGCTTGCAGGTCGCGCGCTGCATGACCTCTTGGCCGGAACTGGAGCCTATGAAGAACGACCGCGTGAACTACGGCGTCACCGACAACGGCATCGCCATCATCGAACTGGCATCCAACTCCGATGGTGACCCGCTCGAAGAGGGTGCGATGGGTCCGAACACCTACACGCACGAGATGATGTGCGACATCGACGAAGCGGTCGTCCGAGCCCGCTTCGACGATGATGTAACCGTCATCATCCTGACCGGCAACGGCGAGAAGTTCTTCTCGGCTGGAGCAAGCATCGCGATGCTCAATTCGGTGACTCCCGGCTTCAAGTACAACTTCTGCCTCCACGCCAACGAGACTCTGAGCCGCCTTGAACAGACGCCGAAACTGGTCATCTGCGCGATCAACGGACACGCCGTAGGAGGCGGTCTGGAGATTGCCATGGCGTGCGACATCCGGATCGCCCGTAAGGACGCCGGCAAGGTCGGCCTGCCGGAGATCAACCTCGGTGTGCTGGCCGGCACCGGCGGCACCGCCAGACTGACTCGTCTGATCGGCAAGGCGAAGGCTCTCGAATACATGGTCAGCGGCGAGTTGATGGCGTTCGAGAAGGCGCTCGAACTGGACTTGATCAACCATCTCTGGGACGGCTCGCTCGATTCGTTCCGTCAGGACGTGCTCGACTGGGCCGGCCAGTACACGCTGCCGTTCAAGGCTACCCTCGCGGTCGGCAACATCAAGCGGAGCTGCCAGACCGGCCCCGAGATCCCGTTCGAGTACCACCTCGCTCTCGAGCGCGAGCTGCAGGCGGCGCTGTTCAACAGCAGCGACGCGAAGGAAGGCATCGCCGCCTATGTCGAGCGCCGAACTCCTCGCTTCGAAGGGCGCTGACGGAACATCCGGATAGGTGATCCTCCAGAATCCGTGCTCCTCCGGTCCATCGGGTACTGCCGCGGCCGGCCTGCCAGGAGTGCAGGCTGTTCTGTCGTTCACCGACTGCCGCCGGCGGTCGGGTGGCCGCATGATCCTGTTCAGAACAGGACCGAGAACCCGAACAGCAGCATGACTGCGCCGATCACCTGATCGATCCGGCGGCCATGGTCGGACAGGGATACACCGATGCCGCCGCTCAGCAGCACTGCGACGACGGCGTACCATCCGGCATCGATGACGAATGCCAGCGCAGCCATTCCCACCTGTGTCGGAAGACCGGCGTCAGCCTCGACGAACTGACTGTAGACGGCGAGAAGGAAGGCGGCGATCTTCGGGTTGAAGAAGGCGAGGGCGAAGCCGAAGCCGAAGTTCCGGCCAAGCCGATGTTCAGCCAACCCGACCTCGGGTCGCTCTCGGGCAGCGACCCGACCCGGCTGCTCGCCGTCGTCATCCTCTGATTCCTCCTCGAGGTCATCCCGCCGGTCGCTGTTCGGTCGCGGAGCGAAGCCGGCGCGTAGGAACGCCGCGCCGATGCCGACCAGCAGCAGCGCCCCGACCATCCTCAGCGGCGCCTCGACTTCCGGTGAGGCTTGCAGAGCGGCGCTCAGCACGACGGCGAACAGGAACGCGTAGCAGCCCATGCCGAGGCCATGTCCGAGTGCGCTCGCCAGACCGGCGACCCGTCCACCGTTGATGGTGTTGCGCAGGACATAGGCGAGCGAAGGGCCGGGTGATGTCGCGCCCAGCATCAACACGGTCGCTAGTCCGAGCCACGCCTCGGGGTTCACGGTCGGCACGGACGGGTCCGTGCCTTCGGTTGCTTCGGTCCGGAGCAACCCACCGCGGGTGTCCAGCGTGGTCAGGGGATGGCGGCGATCTCAGAGGCGAATCGCAGCTCTAGGACGCGGCGCTTGACCTTCATCGATGGAGTGAGGACGTCTTCGACTGTCCATTCGGCCTCATCGAGGATGACAGTCTGAGGCATCTCGTACTTCTTCCAGCCCATCTTCTGCATGATCTCGCTGCGCAGAGTGTCGAGGACGAATCGCTTCACCTCGTCGTTCCGGCACATCTCTCCAAAGCCACCGCTCACTGTAACACTCGCCCTCGCCAACGCCTCTCGCAACACTTTCTCGTCGGGTTGGATGATCGCGTAGGTGCCGTCCTTGCCGCGACCGTCGATGCTCACCTGCTCGACCAGTGGGTGCAGTTTCAGTTCTCCCTCCAGCTTCGAAGGCGAGACATATTTGCCGTTGAGCAGTTTGAACTGCTCCTTGACCCGGCCGGTGATCCTCAGGAACCCGTCCTCGAGACGACCGAGATCCCCGGTCCTGAAGACGCCGTTCTCGTCGATCACCTCGCTCGTCGCCTTCTCATCGCGCCAGTAGCCGAGCATGATGTTCGGACCGCGGACGCAGATCTCGCCGTCGCTCGATTCAGGGTCGTCCCAGACTGACCTATCGATGATGATCTCGACGCCTGGGATGGCTCGGCCGACGGTGCCGGTACGGCATTTGAAGGAATCCTCCCAGCCGTTCATGCTGACCAGCGGACTTGTCTCGGAGAGGCCGTATCCCTCGGCCACCGAGATGCCGATCGACTGGACGAAGCTGGCGACATCCGGCGACAGTGGCGCACCGCCGGAGATCATCAGGTCCATCTCGCCGCCCAGTCGGGCCCGGACCTTGCTGAACACCAGCTTGTCGAGCAGTTTGTCCTTGAAGCCTCTCGGTGGTACGGCGACCATGTCGATGCCCGCCCTCGCTATTCGCTTCTCGGCGCTCTTCAGAGCAGCATACCCCAACCGCTTCTTGATCGGGCTCGCCTTCAGTCCCTCCATGACGCGGCCGTGGAACTTGTTCAGCACGCGCGGCACGCAGAGCATGACGTGCGGGTTGATAGTGGCGCATTCGTCGATCAGCTTCAGCAGGTCTGAAATGAAATGGATCTCGGCGCCGGTGTGGATCATGAAGTGCATGTCGCCGACCTGAGCGAGCGAGTGGGCGAACGGCAGGAAGCAGGCGGTTCGACGGCCCGGCCAGAGCGGATAGCGCCCCTGCATCGCCAGCACGTTCGACAGTGGCCCCCAGTTGTGCAGCATCACCGCCTTCGGATCTCCCGAGGTGCCAGAGGTGAATATCAGCGATGCCAGTCGCATGTGGTCGGTCGCGAAGTCGTTCACCGGATCGGCCGCCATGCCGTCGCTGACGAACTTCGACCAGAGCGAGACATCGACGCCGTCCGGGGTCTTCGCTGGCATCTCCGCCTCCAGCAGCACGACGCCGGCATCCGGCCAGGCGAGGTCCGCCGGTTTGTCGGCGGCGAACCTCTGCAGCAGATCGTCGCTCGCGACGAACAGCAACTTCGGTTCGGCCAGTCGGATGCAGTGCGCCTGCTCATCCGTCTTCTGGTGCGTGTAACAGGCGCTGAACACCGCGCCGAGTTTGTTGGCGGCGTAGGCGATGGCCATCCATTGAGGCGAATTATCCATCATCATCAGGACTCTGTCGTCCATCTCGACGCCGGCCGCCCGCATCGCCGCCGCGAGGCCATCGACCAGATCGAGGAACTCGCCGCGGGTGATGTGGACGCGGCTCAATCCGTCGCCGGGTACATAGGTGCAGAGTACCGGATCACGGCCGTACCTGTCGATTGAATTCGCCATCATTTCGTACAGGGTCCGAGGGTCACCAAGCCCTTCGTCGGGCTTCGTCCAGTCTCTGTCGAATGGCAGTGGTTTCAATGCGGTCTCGGGCGGATTCCAGGGAGTCATGGTGGCACCTCGGCCGGCAACCGCGGTTCTCAGTTATCAGATTCGTGGCTGTTCGCGGAGTCCTCATCGGCTCCGGTCATACCGCCTCGGCGAGAACCGGAGTCCGCCAGAAGTGCTCGGACTCGTCAGTGCGGTGGTATGCAAGCGGGCTGAAATATCCGAGAATGCGTTCCTTTGATTAACACGCTGAGGCGCCTGCGGAGCCATGCCGAAGGGAGTCGCAGTCATCTCCCTGATCGTCGGCTTTCTGGTCCTCGCCGGCGCTGTGACCGTGATTGTGAACCAGTCGTTCGGCTCTGACGGCGCCGAACAGCCGTCCGATGATGGCCAGAACGGCGGGCAGGATCCGGCGACGGTGCCGACGGGGCATCGAGCGGGGAATCACGTGCACGAGGCGCCGACGGTCCAGGTCGCCGACCTCGAATGGAATCTCAGCGCAGGTCCGGCGAGTCTCGTCGGAACGGTCCTGCACGACCATCCCGACGAGGTGGTTGTGCAGATCACCGCTAAGGCGGCGAACGGCAGCTGGCAGACCCCGCTCATCGTGAACGCGAGCGGGAATGGTGGTTGGAACTGGACCGTGCCGTACGATTTGGCTGGCGTCTGGACCATTCAGGTGCTGGCAGAGCATCCGCCCGAATCGACGTCCAGCCCGGCCGCTCTCATCGAGTTGAATCTGACCGGCAGCCCGCCAGTGACCGAACCTTCCGGCGAGGATGGGGAGGACGGCAGCGGCGGTGATGGTGGTCAGGGCGGCAGTGGCAATGGCAGCACGCCGTTGTCCGGGCAATGTCTCGACAGCCATTCGAATCTGGCACAGCACATCCATCCGACGCTTCGCATCTTCTCCGATGGCGATCAGGTGGCGATTCCCGCCGATATAGGCATCGATACATGGGCGTGCCCTAGCGCGATGCATCTGGTGCACACCCACGACTTCACCGGCAGGCTGCATGTCGAGAGTCACGAGCCCATCGAGTTACCACTGGGCACCTTCTTCGAGATCTGGGGCGAGGTGTTCAACAGCACACAGGTGCTCGACCTGAAGGCCGACGCGAATCACACGCTGAGCATGACCGTCGACGGGGTCGATGTGGACACCTGGCAGCACACCGTGCTGGCGGATGGGCAGGTCATCGTGATCGACCATCAGACAGCACCGATGGCCGGTGGCGGCAATGGCAGCAATGGAACCGGCGGTGGTGATGGGGAGAACGGCAGCAACGGCACCGTCGATCCTCCGGACGGCGGCAACAACACCAACCAGACCACCTACGATTCGAGCGACCTGGCACAGTTCTGGCTCGACTTCTTCTTCTGTCAGGACGGCGATTCACCACCCATCGACGACTACAACACGACAGCATTCGATGGTCATGTCTGCGATGTGTCAGTCACCACCAATTCGACGCATGTCATCATCACCTCGAACGGTCTGCCCGAACACGACCTAGAATCCGGTCCCGGCTGCTGCGCCTCGGCGCAGGACCTCACCTGGTCGCTGCCACGCGCACCCATCAATGACACGACCGGCGGTCACGACTCCTCCGACTGTCCGTCGGCCGCAGGCGCCTACGAATGCGCGGGTGAACGCGGTCCGGTCGCCGTCGCTGTCAACGGAGTGCCGTTCTTCGGTCCAGAAGATGGTCCAGGAGGCGATGCCGTGGCCAGCCATCACGGTGAGTATGAGGAGGATAGACAGCAGATCTGGCTCGGGGTCTGCCACGGCCATTCGGGTCCTGGCGGAATGTATCACTATCACGCGGATGCGAACTGCGTCCACTGGCATCCCGACTCGGACGCGGGGGGAGTGATGCTGGACTACGACATGCTGAACACGACCTATGACGGCAACCACTCGAAGCCGATAGGCGCGGCGTTCGACGGCTATCCCATCTACGGAGTCTGGGGCGAGGCGGAGAATGGCAGCATCGTCGAGATGCGCTCTTCGTATCGACTGAAGGCGGGCGAGACTGGTTACAACGGCATCGACGACTACGAGTTCATTCCGGGGCTCGGCGACCTCGATGTATGCAACGGACACTTCTCGGCGACGCCCGAGTTCCCGGATGGCATCTACCACTACCATTCGACGCTGAACAACGGGGACGGCGACATGGGCTTCCCGTACTTCCTGATCTGCTACCACGGAGAGGCGGATATGAGCAACTCTGAGGGCGGTGACGGCGGTCCGGACTGCTCGGGATTCGGCGAGACCTGGGGGCCGGGCATAGGCCCGCCGCCACCCGGCTGCGAGGGCGGTCCCGGCGGCGGTGGCGGTCAGACCAACTCCATGAGCAGGGGAGTGACGCCGCTCTCAGCGGTCGTCGCGAGCAGCATGTCACTCTCCGCCATCATGCTCGGCGCTCTGCTGGGAGTGCTCGCGCATGTCGCTACCGAACGGTCTCGGCGAGGCCTGCGGCGGTGAGAGCCGCGGCGAAGGCGGCGCGCCAATCGGCACCGCCGTTCCGGTTCGCGAACGGACTGGCCGGCGAGGGATGCGGTACATAGCCGGCCTCGAAGCCCAGATCCCTCGGCAGGCGACTGTGCGCGTAACGGCCGACGCCAATCACCGAGGTGACTCGAAGCGCCTCGGCGACCGAGCGCAGGTGCTTGTCACACGCCTCGGCCAGCCGGCTGGCGCCGGCTCCTGACAACTTGTCGGGTGTGATGTTGCGACCGGCCTCGTCGAACATCCAGAGTGGGCAGTGATTGACGATGTAGATGCGGCCGTGCACCTCCTCGGGCGAGCCCCACCGCTCTCGTAGAAATGTCCAGATTCGCCGACCGCTGACCTCGGCCTTCGGACAGGCGAGGCCGCTGACAGGACGCTTCGGGTGCTCGTCGACCGGCTTACCGACCGGCAGGTCGCGGATGCCGAGATAGTCCCGGACCTGTTCGGGGCAGCCGAACGGGACGCCGGTGTTGCCCATGCCGTGACCGGGATTCATGCCGACCAGCAGCAGCCTCGCCCCGAGTCCGGCGAAGCGCTCGATGTACGCCTCGTGCGGCCGCCGGGCGTAATCAAGCGGATGGTAGATCCGATCGATGCGACCGCTCTCCGCCAGCAGGTCACCGCTCAGTGCCATGGTCCGGCGCCGCAGCTGTTCCGCCGCCGCCCACACCTCATCGACGGCGCTCACTCTCGCCCTCCCTCCCGCAGCCGGCGATCGCCGTGAGGGACTCTCATGGTGTCACCTGCAGGATGGTCTCGGCGAGTCGGGGCACTTCGAGGTCACACGCATGGAAGGCTTCGGTGACCGTTGCGAAGGGTGCTTCGTCCGGCCGCGCCCGGAGCGCTCTGGCCCGCTCCGTGATGATGCGCCACGCGCTCTTCTCACCGATCCCGGGAATCGCCTCCAATTGCTTCTGGGTGACCGATTCCAATTGCAGGCCGACCTCGACCGCGGTGATGCTGCGGGCGCCGTGACCGGTCACGATGACGTCGCTCACGGTCTCAAGTGGGATGTGATATGGCACGCCGGTCAGCACCGGATAGGCACCGGTCTGCCGGCCGAAGGTGACGCCGGCACGGCCGTGTATCGCCGGGTCTCTATGGGCTGGCTGAAGGTGGACCGGCAGTCTGGTCCGACCGTCGTGTGCCTCCCATCGGACATCCCTCAGACGAGTGCCGAGGGGCAGCATCTCGGCCAGCAGCGGCGCATCGATCTCGTCGCGCACCCACGACTTGAACGAACGGAAACCTGCCTCATCGATCTCTTGGAATCCCTCACCCTCGACCTGTCTGATGTTGATTCGGCGCAACCACAGACCTTCGCTGCGTAAGTCTTCGAGAAGCGCTCTGTCGAACCGGTTGCTGGCCGTCGTCTCGCCGTTCAGACCGGCGATGAAGTTCAATCCCGGCAACAGGCGCGGCAAACCGCGCGGACCTCGCTCCCTGCCGTGTTCGTTGATGTGGCGGACGGCCATCTTCAACTGCTCGGCGTTGCAGTTCAACCAGTTCGCCTCGTGCACCGCTGGGTCGGCCGACTCCAGCCCGAACGAGAGGACCGCACCGTCCGACACCGTCTCGACCAGAGTCCTGGTGATCTCGGTCGCGGGCTCGATGTTCTCGGCGATGATGCTCGGATTCGCGTTGTCGACGTGCAGCGTCTGCAACCTATCATCATCGCGAAGGCCGTGCAGCAGACGAGCGATGGGTTCGGGGTCGGGTGTGGGGTATTCATCGGTGGTGACACCGTCCGCCATGTAGGTGTAGACATCGGTCATGCCACCGAGTCGTACATGCTGGACGCCTTGTGAGAGTGCGATGCGCACCTCTTCTATGATATCCTCCGGGGTCCTCCATATCGGCACTCCCTTCTTCGGCTCGATGCAGAATCGACAACCGCGACGGTAGCGGAAACAGCCCTGATAGACCTCCACCTCATAGGTCAACGGACCAGGTATGCCTCCAGGTCCCACTGACCTTCCAACCCCGTCTGAGCCACCCGTCATCCCGTTCACCGACCTTGCAGTCCTGCTGCCTGAGCGACCGCCCTGCGTGCTGTCGTACGCCTCGACAACTAGGTCCGGATGGTCACGGACCGCCAGCGAGCGGGCACCGGCATGGGCCCAGGCGGTCCACTGCTCGGCGGTTCGCCGCCGGTGCGACCATTCGCCGGAATCGAGATAGTGGTGCAGGGTCGCATCGATGTCCTGGACGGCGAGGAAGAGTCGCTTGCGCAGCGGCGTCCAGCCGCGCTGCCGCCAGCCGCGGATCGCCCAGCCACCGCACAGCACCGGTGCATCGTAAGGGAATCCATGGACAATCGAGTCTGTCTCACGCTGTGAGATCGGCGTGCCGCGGAGGTACTTGCCGGGTACCACCGCGCCGGCGACCAGCACGCAGCCGGTCAGTTCGTCCTCTTCGTCCCCGACCCGCCCTGTCGACAGACAGAGCGGTCGGCGGCCGCGTCGCCATTCGTCGATGGTGATGTACTCGTATTCGACACGGTGCGCCTCTAGGACGCCGCATACATAGCGGACATGGAAGCCGATGTAGGGCGGCACGCCGAAGGCGGCAGGCTCGTCCTCGTAGCCGTCGATGACCAGCCAAGCCATGCCTTCGCTTCCTCCCCGCTGCGCCGTCGAAGCGATGTCTGACCGTATGCTCTCCGGTTGACCAGGAGAGGAGGTGGATTGGACTGGGAAGGGCCGGGAGGGGAAGATTCAGTCGCGTCAGCGTCGATCGTCGCGGCGTCCGCCCCGTCTGTCGCGTCCGCCACCCCGACCATCGCGTCTTCCGCCGCCACCGCCTGAGGTCGATTCGTCGAACCTCAGTTTCCGGCCGTGCAACTCACTCCCATTCAGCGCCTTGAGGGCGGCTGCGCCCTCTTCGCGAGAGGCGTAGGTTACGAAGGCGTAGCCGCGCGGCGCGCCCTCTCGATCGGTGGCGATGTCGCACGAGCGGACCTCGCCGTGCGGCTCGCACAACGCCCGCAGTTCATCTGTGGTGGCTTCGCGCGGCATGCCTCCGACGAACAGTTTCAGACCGGCCGTCTCCTGTGCCTTCTCGCGCGCCCCGACCAGAATCTTCCGCTCGGCCGCCAGTGCCTCCTTGTCAGCCTCGCCGTCCTTCACCTTGTCCATGCACGGCGAGCAGCGGACCGGCTTGCCCGGAGTCGGCTGGAACGGCACCTGACAGTCGTCACCACAGAGGGTGCACTTCGTCTTGTGCATCTCGCGCCGCTGTTGGCCGTCACGGCCGCCGCCGCGACCGCCGCCGCGACCGCCGCCGCCGCTGCGCCGCGCCTCCTTCGGCATCGCGTGCACGGTGCCGCGTCGGTAATCGGCCATCAGTGAGAGGTAGGGGCGGGCTCCGTCGTGGCCGAGCCGTCCCTCTACTTCGGGCGTCCAGCGCTCGCCGCCGCGATTGAGCGGCTGGAGGTCGACTCCATCGGGCAGCAGATGGCCGTGGCCGAAGCCATTCGACAGGGCGCGGTAGCCCTTGTAGTCGCAGCGAGTGCAGGCGACGTTCTCATCCGGAGTCTCGCTGCTGACATGCAGCGGCAGGCCGCAGACGGTGCACAGCGCGTACAGGACGCCGAGCGACGGGTCGTCCTTGGTCGTCGCCTTCAGCATCGGATCCGTTTTGATGATCCTGGCGCGGACGATGTCGCGGGTTCGCATGCCATCACCTGGTGAAGGCATGAACCGGTCGACGATCTCGGAGACGAAGATGTCGGCCGCCATGCTCTCGGCCGCCATGCTCCTGTGGCCATCCTCGCGACCTTCGATGCAGAGGATCTGCAGTTCCGCGGTCTTCGCGTGCAGCCGGCTCACCTCGCCGATGAACGTCTCGCCGACCTGTGGCGGCAGTGGAATTGATCCTGATGGACTGACATCGGGTGTTCCACCGTTCGAGAAGAGGCCGGCTCGAACCGCCACCCACACCTCTCCGGAACGTTCGATGCCGTCGCCGACCGTCGCATCGTCCGGCAGTTCCAGTCTCGTGCCAGGTGTGACGAAGTCACCTTCTCTGACGCTGCCCATCGGACCGCTCGACCTGCGCCTTCCCTATCAACGCGCCGATGCAGGGCGAGAGGGTCTGTCGTGCCCCTCTCCAGTGGCTCCTCATCGATGCCTTGGTCGGTCAGACCTGAGGGCGGATTCGCCACATCGCGCACCTCGTCGTGCCGCGTCGCTGCTCGTGGTGCCGATATGCGGCGGGCAGCGGCAGGTCGCCCTCCAGCCAGCGGTCGGCGGTCCAGCCTGCCGCCTCCGCGAGCCCCTCGATGTGGCTCGCGCCGGCGCTGTGCAGCACGTGGATGATACCGGCTGGCGAGGCGAAGGCGGCATCGAGGAAGGCGCGGTCGGCCCGCTCGGTCTGCCTGCCCCACGGGGGATTCATGATGATGACGTCCGGCGTGATGGCGGCCTCGCCACCAGTCCAGCCGCTGTCCCAGCGACCGAGCACGCGGTCGTGGACGACGCTGATGACATCGGTCAGACCGAGCCGCTCCGTGGCTGCGATCGCCACCGAGCAAGCCGCTTCGTCGCATTCGACCAGCCATGCTCGCTTTGCTCCGCAGAGCACCGCTGCCAGGCCGAGGACGCCGTTGCCGGCGCCGAGGTCGCAGACCGTCGCCGGGCGCTCACCGTCGTCGCTCTGGACGGTCAGGTCGCCGGAGTCCCGGATAGCCTGCATCCAGGTCGCTGCAACCTCGCCGTCCGTCATGTACTGTTCCAGCGCGACGTCTCGCTGCGGATGCGCCGGCAGACTCGACAATGCCATCGCCAGATGCCTGCGTCGCATGTGTCGAGCAGGCGAAGCAGCCGAAAGAATGCTCGCAACCCCTCTCAAGCCGGTCGGGCGCCGGACGATGCCCCGGATCGGAGGACGACCATCGCCTTCGCCGGTCCGCCAGCACACCGGGGCAGCCGATTCAGGACGGTCAGCGGCGTCGCACCTGCTGACCCGACTGGAAGGTGGCGTTGCTGACGCCCGACGTCCGATTCGCATCTCCAGGCGCGGGGGGTGGAGTCGTGCCTTTCGCCTGAGCGATCAGCACCGCCTCTTCGCGCAGCATCCTTACCTCGGTGCCACCGGGCATCCGATCTCCACAGTAGCGGCAGAACTTCGAATCGTCCGGCTGCTCTTTGCTGCACTCGGGACAGTGGACCAGTCAGACTCCTCCGGTGCGGCTGCCACGCGGCCCGTCTTTGAACCCGTCGCCGACTCACTGGCCGATGATCTCGATGACCATGCTCCACACGTCGACGCCCTCGATGCTCGCCCGCTCACTGACTTCGAGGAAGTTCTCGTCGCTCATCACGGCGGCCACGTCGAGCCCGTCCTCCTTCAGGAGGAGAATCGTCTGTCGCAGTTCCACTTCGGTCGCCGATTCGGGCGGAGGCCCCTCCTCCTCCTCGTCACCCTCCACCTCTGCATCCTCTTGGGTGGCATCATCGGTGCCTGTCGAACCAGCGTCTGAAAAGGTGGCTGCGGCGCTCGATGATGCCACGGCAGCCGGCTCCGACTCCGGTCGAGGCGCCGATTCGAACCGACTCGGACTCGGTTCGGTGATGATTACGGGCTCAGCCGTTCCGAGGTCGGTCGGCGTGGCCGGCGAGGTTCCGGCCGTCGTGGCGGTAGGGGTGATCTCGTCCTGCAACCCGGATGGTTCGGCAGCCGGGGCGCCTGTCGTCTGGCCCTCAGGTG
>CAUZSY010000010.1:0-18783 GCA_963582725.1 Candidatus Thalassarchaeaceae archaeon | reverse complement strand
CTGCGACCATCACGGCGCCGGGCGCCATGAACACGATGCCGAGCAGGGCGGCGATTATCAGCCCGGTCTTCAACCCCTTCGGGTCGGCCCGAAACTCGGCCCAGCAGCCGTAGTGCCTGGCGACGTACTTGTGCGCTAGTTCATGCAGGATGAAGGCCGGCGCGAGAGCGACGACGTAGAACAGCGACCATAGCGACAGAACCGTCACCGCTGCGACGAGGGAGGAGCCGAAGATGCCGATGACGCCGCCCACCCGCATGAAGCCGAGAGCCAGCGCGAAGGCGCCGGTGGCGAGCGCGAGGTCGTGCACCTCGCGCTCGGAGAAGTGAAGGAAGTTGCCGCGATGGAGGTCAGCTGGGGGGCCGCCGGACATCTCGTTGAAACCGGCTAAAAAGGGATTGCGGCCAGCAAAGGCGCCCTGCGGCACGTTCGACGCGATGATGACCCTGACATGTCCCTGATCACGCCACGCGCCGTCGTCGCGGGCGCCGGTGTGGCTGCTCGGACCGCTGCCGCCGAGTCGATGCTCTCGGTCGCGCTCGAGCGCCGCGAACGGATCGTCCTCCAACAGATCGATGCTCGGGTCGCGCTCACCCTCGCTCATCGACCGCCGCCTCGCTCCGTCCGCTATCAACCCATCCGGCGGCTCGGGTTGTCCGGTCTATCAAATCTGGATCCTGTACTCATCGTAGAACTTCGATCACTCTTCTGCCTGCATAACGAGGACCCTTCGGATGGCGTTCCAGTCGACCGCCCTCGTCTTACCACTCCAGTCGGTACCCTCGGGAACCTCTGCAGCGCTCTTCGGCAATCGCACCTCCAGTTGACGGCCGCTAGGCGTCTTACCGGCCAGCGTCTGGCCACCGCGGTGACTGTCGGCGATGCCTATCCCCATCGTCCGCTTCACATCGTCGACCTTCATCGTGACTTCGATGGCGCCGCCGCGGGCGATGATCTCCTTACGGTCCGTGGCAGAGAATGAGTCGTTGAGAGCTTCGCACATCTCGTCCATCGAGAGGGTTTTCGTGGCCGGTTCTGTCTGCGCCTCCGGCTCCTGCTCTGGTTCGGCCTGGTCAGCTGTTGGTGGCACCTGGGAAGAATGTGGTGAGGATGGTGGTTTTTGTTCAGGTATTCCGGTCTGAGATGAGGTCGGCGGCTCTTCACTCACCGTCGTCGAGTCGCGCTCCTTCGGTGAAGAATCGATGCCTATCTGCTCCGGCGTCGGAACCGATGTGCCCGTCACTGGTGCGCTTGGAATCGAACCGTGCCCCACTGGTTGTGATAGCGTGGTCGCCTGCTGGGAGACGAAAGCGCTCGCCTGACCTATCTGCTGAGATGCTTGGCCGGCTACGATGGGCGCGCCGCCCACCATTGTCATCGCGACTACGGCTGCTGGATCGCGTGTCGCTATGCCGACGATGAGAAGGATCATCCCGAGCAGCGGCCCGAGGATGCAGAACAGCGCTCCGATGCTCCCCAGGGTTTCGTCTCCCCCCATACTCTCGAAATCTGGCCGGATGAATTCGGGATCCATTGCTTCGAGGTTGCCTGAAGCGAGCATCTCGCCGTCATGCTTGACTTCCCAATAACCAATATGACCCTCCCAGTAACCGGCGATGACGAAGGTGAGGTCGCCTGACATCATCGGGATGTCGGTTGGATTGCATGGATCATTGTCGTTTTCGAAGAAGGGATCACAATTGAAATGGTAGATGAGATTGGTGGTGGGGTCCTTGGGATCGAAAGAGCCGTTGTAGATGAATAGATACATGTCCAGATCTGGTGCAGTGACTGCCACAACCCCGCCGTCACCTCCCTCAACGATGGTCAGATTGGCCTCGAAGGAATCGTAGTACACCTCCATTTCACCAGGTACTGCGACATCATATGTTCCACCGTCAGAGATGATGATCAGCACGATGGCGAGGATGATGGAAAAGATGATCACGGCCACTCCTATGACGACCACTCTAACATTCACGCGATGTCGACCGTGCTGCTAGTCGTCAATCTGCCGCAAGGTTCCTCCTCGACGACAACATGATTCTGACGATCACCCCCTCCCTCGTGCTTGTTTTCAACCGCACGCGCGTGAGTACCATGGCGAGTGATGATGCGCTGGGGGGGTGGAGTCTTTGGGGCATGCCGCGACGGCTACTTCGATGTCACTGCCGCGCCGAGCGATGCAGGAGATGGGGTTCGCCATCTGCTGCCTGCTGTGCGACGCGGTCGATGAGGCGGGTTCTGTCCGCTGTCGGACCTGTATATCGTCACACGAGATGGCGCGCGAGCGAATCGGCCGCGGCACCGGCGGACCGATCGAGCAGTTGGCGAGGGATCTGCTGGCGTTCACCACCGAACCACACAGACACGACCACGATGAGATGCACGGGCCGCTGCTACGGCGATACGTCCGGCTGCTGGCGGCGCACGCCGGCGAACGACCGCCACCGACCCAGGACGAGGTCGAGGCGCTGTTCGCCGAGGCTCGGCTCCGGGTCGAGCGCAACGCGCTGCGCGACGCCGCCAACCAGAATCCGTGGAGAGACGCTCCGCCGGCCGTTCAAGACGCTCGCGAAATGCTCCGATCGCTGCCCGTAGACACTTCGCGACACGACGGTGCGAGGACGGTGCCGAGCCGGCCGATAGGGCGGGTCGACCGGAGCGAGCGTCCCGGTGAAGACGCCGTCATATCGGACCGGGTCAAGGCCCGCGCCGACGTCGAGGAGGCGCCCGAGGCACTGCGCGAACCGTTCCAGGACCTGTTGGTCGAGCAGAGCGGCGCCCAGAGGCAGAAGTTCTCCGACTTGCTCGACGAGGTCGGCGACCTGCTCGATGATTGATCGGTTGCGGCTCGACCGCGGGGGTTCACTCTTGAACCGGGGCTCTCCGCTGGACATGTTCGACCGCGTTGCGGAATATGGCGAGGCCTTCGCCTTTCCCGTGCTCGATCTCCTCTCGCGTCCAGGTGGCGCCGAGCCAGGTCGAATGGTTCGCTTCGGGATGTGGCATCAGGCCGAATACGAGACCGCTCGGATCGCAGACGCCGGCTATGTTACGCCAACTCTGGTTAGGTGAGAGGGGGTATGGCAGCGGGTCATCTGAAGCGCTCGGATGATCTGTCTCGGGATCGACGTAGCGTACGGCCAGCTGGCCTCTGATCGCCCACTCGTCGAGCAGTTCTCTCCTGCCGGCGACGAACTTCCCCTCACCGTGTCGGACCGGTACACGCATCCTGGTCAGACCCCTGGTCCATATGCACGGGCTGTCCGAGTCAAATTCGAGGGTCACCCAGCGGTCCTCGTAGTGGCCGCTGTCATTCAGAGCGAGAGATGCCGTCTGGGTCAGACTGATCTCTTCATCGCCCGGGAGGAGCCCCATCTTGACCAGCACCTGGAAGCCGTTGCAGATGCCGATGACCGGATTTCCCGCTAAGACGAAACCGCGCATCTGTTCACGCAATCCGAAGCGTAGGCGGTTGCCGAGCAGCCGACCGCTGCCGAGATGATCGCCAAACGAGAAGCCTCCGGGCACCGCCATGATGTCGTAATCGTCGAGATCAGTGGTACCCTGCACGAGGCTGTTGACATGGACTCGATCGGCCACCGCACCGACCATCTCGAAGGCTGCCATCGTCTCCAATTCGCAGTTGACTCCGAAGCCGGAGAGCACCGCCACTCGGACCGCTGCAGAGCCGTCCATCACAGGCCACCGCCATCGAGGGTGCCCTTCCACGCGGTCCGCAACGCATTCATCGAGGCGGCCAGCACGGTCTCGTCACCACAGGTCACGATGATATCATCACCATTATCGACCACACCGAGTCGGTGGCAGGCGTGATCGACCAATGCCGACTCGAATAGGGCGCACTTCTGGGAATCGGTGCTGACGAGGATGCGGCCGAGGCTCTCGCCGAACAGGGCGCCGATCGAATCGATGTCGGGCTGGTCGGCGAACAGCACGGCTAGGTCGATGGTGGCACCGGAATCTGAGCCGAAGCAGCACTCGGCCAGAGCCACCGCCAGGCCGCCGTCACTGCAGTCGTGAGCGCTGGCGACCAGCCCTTCTCGCATCGCGCCGGTCAGGGCTCGGTACATCGCGATGTTGCGTTCGGCGTCGATCTCGGGCAGCGTGCCGCCGATGCCGCTGACATCGATATCCGAGCTGCCATCGGTGGTCGACTCGTCGCGCAGCATGAACGCCAGCTCACTTCCGCCCAGTTCCTGACGAGTCTCGCCGCACAGATAGATCACATCGCCGACCCGTTTGAAGTCGGATGAGATCGCGAGCCGGACATCGTCGTGGTTGCCGAACAGGCTGAACAGCAGCGTCGGCGGCACGCTGATCCTCTCACCGTGTAGCGTAACATCGTTCTTCATAGAATCCTTGCCGCTGATGCACGGCAGCCGGTAGGCGCGGCAGACCTCGTCGAGGGCCCGATTGGCGCGGACCAGCTGCGCCAGTTTGTAACGGCCGTCGGGGGTCTTGACCGATTCGACTGGGTCGGGCCAGCAGAAGTTGTCGAGCCCGGCGATCATTTCGAGGTCGACGCCGACGCAGACCGCGTTTCGTACCGCTTCGTCTACCGCTGCGGCGACCATGCCGTACGCGTCGAGGTCGGAGTATCGCGGCACGATGCCGCACGATATCACCGCACCACGGGTATCGCCGTGCAGCGGTGCGATGACGGCAGCATCGCTGGGTGCGTCGTGACCGACGCCGCAGAACGGCTTGATCACGGTCTGGCCAATGACCTCGTGGTCGTACGAGCGGACCCACCACTCCTTGCTGGCGACATTAGGACGAGCCATCAGGCGTGCTAGCACCGAAGCCATGCCGATGGTATCGGATTCGGCTTCTGGGAAGATCATCGGGTCGTGCTCGGGTCGCCTCCACTCGGACTCCAGAACCAATTGAGGGCAGCCATCGTGCAGGAACGACAGAGGCAAGTGGGCAACAGGAACTTCGCCGTGTCGGACGACGAAGGCACCGGAATCGGTGAACATCCCGACTTCGCTCGCTTCGACCTCGTGCAACCTCGCGAGCGCTTCGAAAGCGGCGCGGTCGGCCGGCCTGACGCCGACGGTCATCCGCTCCTGCGATTCCGACACGAGAATCTCCCACGATGAGAGGCCGGCCTGTTTGAGTGGAACCGATGCGAGATCTAGGATGGCCCCTCCGGTGAGTTCGGCCATCTCGCCGACGCTGCTCGATAGGCCGCCGGCACCGTTGTCCGTCGTAACCTGCAACAGGCCGTCGTCGCGCGCCTGCAGCAGCATGTCAATCATCTTCTTCTGGGTGATAGGATCGCCGATCTGCACTGCGCTGCTGGGGGATTCTTCAGTAAGTTCCAGGCTGGAGAAGGTCGCGCCGTGGATGCCGTCGCTGCCGACCCTGCCGCCGACCATGTAGATGACATCGCCTGGACTCGGCGTCTTGATGTGGCTCTCACGGCCGTCCGGTAGGCGTCTGGGCATGATGCCGACGGTGCCGCAGTAGACCAGCGGCTTGCCGAGGTATCTCTCATCGAACACCATCGCTCCGTTGACCGTCGGGATGCCGGACTCGTTGCCGCCGGCCCGGACGCCGGCGTGCACGCCTCGGAAGACGCGCGCAGGGTGGAACAGGCCTTTCGGTAGGTGGCCAGAGTGGTCGGGTGGACCGAAGCAGAAGACATCGGTGTTAGCGATAGGTCGGGCCCCGAGGCCGGTGCCGAGGATGTCGCGATTGACTCCGACGATACCGGTGATGGCGCCGCCGAAAGGGTCGAGAGCGGAGGGGGAGTTGTGCGTCTCCGCCTTCATGCAGAGGCTCCATTCGTCGGTCCATGCGATGACGCCCGAGTTGTCGTGGAAGATCGAGAGCAGCCAATCGACCTCCTGCTGGATGTCAAGGGTCGGCTGTCTGATGTGGGTGGCGAACAGCGAATCGATGTCGCTCTCCTCGCCGGTCTCCGAATCGACATGGTGGATGCGGGCGGCGAATATCTTGTGCTTGCAGTGTTCCGACCAAGTCTGTGCGACGCACTCCAGTTCCGCGTCGGTGGGAGCCCTCTCAGGCAACCCCATTCCCTTCCGTTCACGCCTCACCGACGGCACCCGATAATGCGCCCGGATGGTTCGCATCTCCTCGAGATTGAGGGCGAGCAGGCCGCGCTCGCTGATCGCCAGGAGTTCGTCCTCGTCGACCTCCAACGAGACGGCCGCAGGCCTGCTGGGAGTGATGGAAGGCAGTTCAGGGAACTCGAGCGTTGGCCAGCGACCGGCGGCACAGTCGTCCCGATCGGCGATGACGCACCGCTCTATCATCGGGTTGTGCAACTGGCCGGCCAACCAGCCGGCATCGATCGACTCATCGATGTCCCAGAAGTGGTAGGCGAGGGTCGACGAGACGGCTGCCTCTCGGCCGGGGAACAGAGTGTCGAGGCCGTCAATGGCGGCGTGTCCGCGATTGTCGGTGACGCCCGGCTTGAAGCCGACCAAGATGCTGATGTCCGGCGCCGATTCGAAGGCGTCACTGGCCAGGAACGAGGCGTTGACGAGCGCTGCCTCGATGACCGGATCGCTGAACAGGTCTATTTTCATTCGAGTCAATTCGGATTCTGTGAACTCACCTCTGACGAGGTAGCCGAGAGTGCTGCGGACCGAGCCGATGCCGATGCCGTGATCGGTGACCAACTGTCGAAGGACGGCTGCGCCGCGGGCATCGATCAGGCCGCCGCCGACCCGCGGCAGCACCTCGATGGAATGTGTCACGCCGCCCGACATGCCGCTCCCGGAGCGATGCCCCTCGCGGCCCGTCCATGAACGCTTGCCCGCGCCCCTTGGGCGCGTCATGGATGGAATTGTCGTCCGGGGGTTAGCGCGGGGCGCTCGGATCTGATGCTGGGTGATGTCGGCTCAGAAGCCCATGCCGCCCATGCCGCCCATTCCACCCATACCACCCATGTCGGGCGCCGCGGCGGCTTCTTGGGTGGGCTCGTCGGCGACCAGCGTCTCGGTGGTCAGGACGAGGCCAGCGATCGACCCGGCGGACTCGAGAGCGTATCGCGTCACCTTGACCGGATCGACGACGCCCGCTTCGATCAGGTCGACGTATTCGCGGGTCCGGGCGTTGAATCCGAAGGACGGATTGTCGCTCTTCGATACCGTGTTGACTACGACGCTCGCTTCCTCGCCCGCGTTCTCGGCGATCTGTCGCATCGGCGAACTCAACGAGTCGCGGACGGCGGCTATTCCTATGGCGATATCGCCACTCGCGTTCGTGTGCAGTTCGTCGAGCACCTCGCGGGCCCTGATGAGGGCGACGCCGCCACCGCAGACGACGCCTTCAGCCATCGCCGCGCGAGTAGCGTTCAGCGCGTCGTCGACGCGCGCCTTCTTCTCCTTCATCTCGGTCTCCGTCGCAGCGCCTATCCTCAGCACCGCGACACCGCCGGTGAGTTTGCCGATGCGCTTCTGCACCTTCTCACGGTCCCACTTGCTGGCCGAGGTCTTCTCCTGGCTGCGCAGGATCTCGACGCGATCCACGATGGCGTCGCCGTCACCGGCGCCGCCGACGAAGGTCGTCTTGTTCTTCGACAGAATGACCCGCTCGGCGCCGCCGAGGCCGGTCGGTCCATCGGTCTTCAGATCGCCGCCCTTGTCTTTGGCGACGACCGTCGCGCCGGTCATGATTGCGATGTCCTCCAGGATTTCGCCCTGCTCGTCGCCGAAGCCCGGCGCCTTGATGGCGGCCGCCTTGACTATCTTGCTCGCGACGTTGAGGACCAGAGTCGCTAGAGCCTCGCCTTCGATATCCTTGGCGATGATCAGCAATGGGCGCTTCTGCTGCATGCTCGCCTCCAGTGCCGGCAGCATGTCTTGGGCGCTGTTGATGGTGTGGTCGGTGATCAGGATGGTCGGGTTGTCGAGCACAGCTTCCTTCTTCTCCCGGTCGGTGATGAAGTACGGGCTGATGAAACCCTTGTCGACCTCCATTCCCTCGACGACCTTGAGGTCAGTCTCAGCAGACTTCGCCTCCTCGACGGTGATGACGCCTTCGTGACCGACCGCATCAACGGCCTCCGCGATCAGGGCTCCGATGTCTGAGTCGTTGTTGGCGGCGATCGATGCAACCTGCTTGATGGTCTCCCCGGTCTCGACCGGCACTGCCATCTCCTGCAGGCGGTCGACGACAGCGGACACCGCCACATCGAAGCCCGCCTTCAGTTCGACCGGGCTGGCGCCGGCCGTGACGTTACGAAGTCCGGTGTGGCAGAGCGCCTGTGCCAGAATGCTCGCTGTCGAAGTGCCGTCGCCGGCGTTGTCCTGGGTCTTGCTCGCGACCTCCTGGATCAACTTGGCGCCCATGTTGGCGAACGGGTCAGACAATTCGATGTCCTTGGCTATCGTCACACCATCGTTGATGATGCTCGGACTGCCCCAACTCTTCTCGAGGACCACCGTCCTCGCAGCCGGGCCGAGGGTCACCTTGACCGCGTTCGTCACCGCGTCTATGCCCTCCAGCAACTTCCGTCGTGCTTCCTCTCCATACAGCATCTGCTTCGCCATTCTGTTCACCCCTATCCGTTCCTACCGACTCACTCGACCTTCGCCTGAAGGTCCTCTTCCTTGATCAGCATGTACTCGACCCCCAGCCACTCCAGCTTGGTGCCGCCGAACTGACGGTGGATCACTCGATCGCCAGCGGAGACGTGCTCGACGTCGGGTCCGACAGAGACGACCTTGCCGACATTCATCTTGTCGCGCGCCTCTTCTGGAAGCAGCAATCCTGACTGCGTCTTCTCCGGCGCGTTCTCGATCTCCAGCAACACCATCTCACCGAGCGGTTCTATTCCGATTCCCATGTCGATCACCCGAGTCACTATACAACTCGCGGTTGTCGAGTCGGGGTCCTTTCTTAAACCCGACGCAGTCCTTCAGCGGCCACTTCTGATGCTAGCCGGTCGCTCCACGCCGGCCGCCGCCTCCGAAGTGGTTTCCGGTGAGGTTTCCGATGTTGTGCTGGCCGTTGGCCGTGTCGACGGTGCTGTCTCGGCTGTATCATCTGCCGTGGATGCCATGGCGGTTCGGCCGAGCAGCGGTGCCAGATAGTGACCCGTGTAGGAAGCCGGATCCGCCGCGATGACCGCAGGTGGCCCCTCCGCTATGATGCGGCCGCCCTCGTCGCCGCCCTCCGGACCGAGGTCGATGATCCAATCGGAGCAGCGGATGACATCTAGATGGTGCTCGATGACGATGACCGTGTGACCGTTGCGGCGCAGGCGGAGCAGCACCTCGATGAGCTGGTGGACATCTGCCATAGCGAGGCCGGTGGTCGGTTCATCGAGCACGTATACGGTGTGCTTGTGCGCTGGTCGGTGCAGTTCGCTGGCCAGTTTGACGCGCTGCGCCTCGCCGCCCGACAGGGTAGTCGCCGGCTGCCCGAGGCGGATGTAGCCCAGGCCGACATCGACCAGCGTCCGCAGGATTCGATGGATGGGCCGGTGCGCCTCGAAGAACTCGCTCGCCTCCGCGACGCTCATCTCCAGGATGTCGTGGATGGTCCGGCCCCTCCATTCCACTTCCAAGGTCTCGCGCGTGTAGCGCTGAGACCTACACACCTCGCAGTCAACCCAGACATCAGGTAGGAAGTTCATCTCCAGCCTCGTCGAGCCGGCCCCCTTGCACGCTTCGCAACGACCGCCTCGGACATTGAACGAGAAGTGACCCGGCCGGTAGCCTCGTTCGCGGGCCAGAGTCGTCTCCGCGTACAGCGAGCGGATGTGAGTGAATACGCCGGTGTAGGTGGCGGTGTTGGAACGCGGAGTGCGACCAATCGGTGACTGGTCGATGATGATCGCCTTGTCGATGTCGGCGAGACCGTGCACGGCACGATGCCGGCCTGCCGTCGCATCGGCCCGGTGCAGCCGACGCAGTAACACTGGTGCCAGCACCTCGGTGACCAGACTCGACTTGCCGGAACCGGACACCCCGGTCACAGTGGTGAAGCAGCCTAGTGGGAAGCGCGCGTCGATGTCGGCGAGATTGTTGTGCCTCGCCCCTTCGACGACGAGCCAGCGGTCATCCGGACTGGTGCGGTCCTCTGGCTCCTCGATCGCTCGGCGGCCGGTCAGGTACGCCGCGGTGACGCTCGACTCGGTCGATAACAGCCGCTCCGGCGTGCCGTTCGAGACGATTTGTCCACCAGCCCGGCCGGCGCCCGGGCCGAGGTCGACTATCCAGTCGGCCTGACGGATGGTCGCCTCGTCGTGCTCGACGACGATCAGTGTGTTGCCTATGTCGCACAGTTCTCGCAGCGTCGTGAGCAGGCGACCGTTGTCGCGTGGATGCAGGCCGATGCTCGGCTCGTCGAGGACGTACATGACGCCGGTCAGACGGGTGCCTATCTGACTGGCCAAGCGGATCCGCTGACTCTCGCCGCCGGACAGGGTGCGGGCGCGGCGATCGAGGGTCAGATAATCGAGGCCGACCAGCGCGAGGAAGCGCAGCCTGCTCTCGATCTCCTTCAGCACTTCGCGGCCGATGTGCATGTCGCGCTCGTCCAGCGCCTCGGCCGCTTCGATGATCGCGCCAGCCGGCGGCTCACGGCCGAACTCGCACCATGCGTCGTCATCGATGCCGCCGCTGCGCCAGACCTGAACCACCCCGAGCGCTTCAAGCACGCTGCAGCCGGACAGGCCCGGCAGCGAGGTGCCGCCGACGATGACTCGACGGACCGCGTCGTTCAGCTTCTGGCCACCGCAGTCGGTGCACGGCTCGTCGGTCATGAAAGAGACCAACCGGGTCCGCGTCCTGTCCGAAGTGGTCTCGATCAGTTGGCGGGAGAGTTTCGGCAGCACCCCCTCCCACGGCTTGAAGGAGCGGAACGTCGAGCCCTTCTTCGATTCGTAGACGAACTGGATCGGCGTCGAGCCGGACCCGTGCAGCAGGATGTCACGGTGATCCTCGTCGAGGTCCTCGTACGGGACATCGGTGGGGATGTCGTAGAATTCCGCGACCTGTTGCAGCTCGCGACGATACCAGCTGGCGTGCATCGACGAGCGGAACGGCCGGACGAAGCGCATCGCGTTCTCGGCCGCATCGATCAGCAGGTCGGGACTGAAGTCGCGTCGGACCCCGAGGCCCTGGCACGAGGGGCAGGCACCGAGTGGGTTGTTGAAGGAGAATATCCGGGGGCTCATCTCAGGTAGGAAGGCGCCGTGCACCGGGCAGGCGAACTCTTCAGAATACGGCACCACCTCCCCTTCCGGGGTCTCTCGTGCGCGCTCGCTAGTGAGGTCAGCGTCGATTTCCGGGGTTTTCAGGGATTCGATGGCGATGGCGCCACCGCCGAGCCGAAGACCGGTCTCGACCGCTTCGGTGAGGCGCTGTCTGCGACTGCGCGTCAGTCGCATCCGGTCGATCCTGACATCGATGTCGTGGCGGAGGTTCTTCTCCAGCGTCGGCGGTGATCCAAGGTCTGATTCACGGCCGTTTATGCGGCCGTGTAGATGACCCTGGTCGACCAGCGAGCGGAACAGTTCGGCGTGCGTACCCTTACGATTCCTGACCACGGGGGACCAGATGGCGGTCGCGTGACCCTCGAATCGCCACAGCGCGTCGTCGACTATCTCCTGCACCGTGCGCCGCGCCACCTCGTCGCCGCACTCCGGGCAGTGCGGCCGGCCGATGCGGGCCCACAGGAGCCGGAGGTGGTCCATGATCTCAGTCACCGTGGCGACGGTCGAGCGAGGATTGTGACCACCCTGCTTCTGGTCGATGCTGATGGCTGGTGAGAGGCCTTCGATGGCGTCGCACTCCGGCTTCTTCAATCGACCGAGGAACTGGCGCGCGTACGAGGAGAGCGATTCGACGTAGCGGCGCTGACCCTCGGCGTACAGCGTGTCGAAGGCGAGGCTGGACTTGCCCGAGCCGGAGACGCCGCTGAAGACGACGAATCGACCGCGCGGAATCTCGACGTCGATGTTCTGCAGGTTGTGCGTCCGAGCCCCGCGCACGACTATCCAGCCATCGTCCCTGGCGCCGGTCCGTTCCGTCATCCGCCGAGCACACCCCTACGCGCAGTGGTCGAGAGGATTCGCCAGCCGCTCTTGAACTCATGTGAGCCAGAACCGTTTGGAAAGTCGAGTCGTTACAGCTACCATTGTCGGATACGATGAACAGCGGGTGGCGGTGGCGCCGGACCTGATCAATGCGATAGGGAGCCGAGGTCGGGCTCGAAGGGGGTTGTTCAGTCGAACAGCAGAGCGGTAGCGACATCACCGACGGCGAGTTCGGCGTCGGCCGGCAGGTCTAGCAGCGCGTCGGCGATGCCCATGCTCAGCGCGTTGCCGGACCCCTGATGAGTAGCCGCTCTGGCGATCAATCGCTGACCGTCATTCAGAATCGTCACCCGAGGGAAGGTGCGCTTGCCTATGGCGGCGCGGAACGGCTCGTCGACCACGACCGGAACGCGACGAGCAGTGAAGGAGGAATCGTCGGTACCGGCACCCTGCGCGGCTGCCAGCCACGGTGCCACCAAGACGGTGAAGACCACCTGAGTGGAGACCGGGTTTCCGGGCAGACCGAACAGAGGCGTGCCATTCCAAGCACCGAACATGACCGGCCCCCCGGGTTTGATGCGGATGCGCCAGAAGTCGACCTCGCCTTGCCGTTCCATCAGACCTCTGATGTGATCGGCCTCACCCATGCTGACCCCACCACTGGTCAGGATGACGTCCGAGTCTGCGGCCGAGTCGAGGGCCCGACGGGTCGCGTCCGGGTCGTCACCGACGATCGGCAGGACACGCGCGAGATGGCCGAGTCGTTCGACCATGCAGGCCAAGGCCAAAGAATTCGATTCGTGCAGCTGGCCGGGACCGAGTGGTGTGCCGGCAGGCATCAGTTCATCACCGCTCGGCAGGATGGCGATCTCCAGCCTCGATTGGACCTGGAGGTCGGCGGCGCCAGCGGTGACGCAGAGAGCCAGCCGTGCAGCGGTCAGGCGGCTGCCGACGGGCAGGAGTTCGTCACCCGCGATGAAGTTCTCGCCGCGTCGACGGACATGGTCGCCGGCCGGCTCCAGCAAGCGGATGGAGATGGCTTCGCCATTCGCATCCTCGGTCGTCTCGACCGTTTCGACCGGCGCGATCAGCGCTGCGCCGCGCGGCATCTCGGCGCCGGTCATGATGCGGGTCGCACAGCCACGGGGCACCACGACCTCTGACACGTCTCCTCCGGCGTGCACGGCGCCGGCGGCCGTGAGAGTCGTGCCGGCATCGCCGTCCTCGGCATGTACCGCCCAGCCATCCATCGCCGAATTGTCGAAATGCGGGTCGTCCCGATCGGCGACCACCACTACCGCCAGGACCCGGTCAGCCGCCTCTCCGACCGGCACTGTCACCACCTCTATGCTCGGCAGTCTCAGGAAGCTCGACGCGCGCGCTTCGTCGAGTGAGAGGCCGATCCTATCCGGTGGAACGGTGGAGGGCACACTGCACCGGAGCGGGCGCTCCGCTTCAGCATCACCGGCTCGCCGGTCAGTGATCAAAGCGGGGGATAAGAGGGATTCGGAATGCGGGAACATCTTGAGAAGGTCGGGCTCCGAGCCGGCGCCATGAATGTGGAGACGCTGCTGATCTGCATCGCCCTTCTGGTCGTCGCGACCCTGTATTCCAGCGTCGGTCACGGTGGCGCATCGGGTTACCTCGCGGTGCTCTCCCTGACCTCCTTCGCGGTGATGGATGCCGGCTGGCTGAAGCAGCACGCCTGGAGTCTCAACCTGGTGGTCGCGGCAATCGCCTTCTGGCACTATCGAAAAGCCGGTCATCACCTGCCGAGACTGACCGTTCCATTCATCCTCGGCAGCGTTCCCTTCGCCATTCTCGGAGGTTACCTGCGGGTCGACGGTGCGATCTACGACTCCTTGCTGTCGCTCACCCTTGTCTGGGCCGCTTGGCGGCTCTGGATCGTTCGTCCCGCTGATGCAGCCGATGAGGAGAGTGATCACGTGAACGGCGGACCGGCCCCGCGCGTCGCCGTGCCGGTCGGCGCCGGCGTCGGTCTGGTCAGTGGCGTCATCGGCGTCGGTGGTGGCATCTTCCTGTCGCCGATCATCCTGCTGAAGAGATGGGCGACGCCAAAGGCGGCGGCCGCGACTGCGGCTCTGTTCATCTGGGTGAACTCCGCCGCCGGCCTGTTCGGGGCCGGTCTGTCCGGACAACTGACATTGGATTCATCGGTCCTGCTGCCATTCGTCGGCGTTGTACTGATCGGCGGCTTCATCGGATCGCGTTACGGCGCCGTCATCGCGCCGCAGTGGATGATACGGAGATTGCTGGTTCTGGTGCTCATGGGCGCCGCCGTACGGCTGCTGCTCGGAACGGTCGGAGTCCGGATCTGAATCAGATGCCCATCTGATCCTCGTGACCGCATTCGGGATATGCGCACTTCACTAGGTAACGATCGCGTTTCGGCTTCGGAATGCGATTCATCGATCCGCACATCGTGCACTGATGTTCGATGACCTCCGGCTCGGCTGGCCCCTCTTCGGCCTCCTGCTCTTGGATCTGGGACCATCCGACCGAGTCCTCGTAGGAGTCCTTCTTGAGGCCGCGAGACCTGAGAGAGAGCTTCATCTTGCGGCGTCTCTTCTTCCTCTTGCCACCCTTCGGTGGAGCCTTCTTTGCCATCGTGCTCGATGCGGGGGATGCTGGGCGGTCACTTCAACGGTTCGGGCGCCCATTGTTATCAGCACGAGCGTTCTCATCCGTTCCACCGGATTCGATGAGACGATTGTTGTGGGTGCTGTGAGGGCTGCGGGAGGAAGTGGTCAATCGACCAGATAGGTCTCTCCGTTGGCCGGCTTGTGGACCCGTTGGCCGTTTGCGACGATCGCTTCGGCCAATGCGTCGATGCCTTCGTTCGGCGCATGGAACAGAACCACGTCTGCGGCGCCGGTGGCGGCAGCGAAATCCACCAGAGCCAGATGGCCCGCGTGATTCGAGAGGTCGAATCGTTCAACTTCGCAACGGATCTCGGCCGTGCGGCCGAATATCGGCAACCGCCCCGTGTCCACCAGGCTGCGACCGCCGCTGCCCTCGGCCTGATAGCCTGTCAGCAGGATGGCGGATTCAGCATCGTGCTTGATTCGATTCAGATACCACAGAGCAGGACCTCCGTCCAACATGCCCGATGTCGTCACGATGACGTCGGCGGAGAGCGCTTTCTTACGGTCCGACTTGCTCGACACTCGGCGGACCCAGCGCCAGATGTCGCGCAATCCATCGGGGTCGGTCAGGTGCTGTTCGTGTTCCAACCAGTGCTTCGTCACCGCCTTGCCCATGCCATCGTAATGAACGTCAAGAGAAAGATCCATGCCTCTCAGCAATCGCAGCACGTCCTGCCCCCGTCCTGACGCGAAAGCGGGCACCAGCACCATTCCACCGCGCTCGAGCACTTCGATGACCTTGTCGGTGAACCTCTTTTCCTCCGCTCTCCTCTCCGGGTGCTCCCGGCCACCGTAGGTGCCTTCGAGGAACAGTATGTCGGCGGCAAGGGGGGCCGCACCTCGGACGTTCGGCGAATCGCGCGTGTCGAGGTCACCCGACCAGAGGATGCGGCGTTCTGGGGTCTCGATCTCGATCATCGCCGCCCCCGGCACGTGTCCCGCACGGTGCAGCCTCCATCGCCAATCGCCGCTTTCGGTCCATTCACCGAACTCATGCGTTCGCCAAGCCGATTCGGCCATCTCCAGATCGCGACGATCCCAGGGCAGGGGGTAACCCTCGATGTTCGAAACCTTGTACGTGTCCCGCCACATCATTCCCGAAAGGGCTGCGGTGAGCGGCGTGCCGTGTAGCCTGACATCGTGATTAGCAACCAGCCAGGGCGCCATCCCTATGTGATCGATGTGAGCGTGCGTGATGATCGCGTCCTTCACCTTCGGGGCTTCACCGGGATATCGGGGCGGACTAGTCGGAGCAAGACCGTAATCGATCAGTAACCTGGTGCCGGTCCGATCCTCCAGCACGCAACCGACGTTGCCGACCTCACCGGCGCCACCGAGGAAGTGGAATCTGAATCCCGCTCCGACCGGTTCGTCCGGATAACCGGACATCTGGCCGGGCGTGTAAAGGACCATGTCGGGCAGGGTGAAAGTGCAAGGCATGAACCTATCCGGACCGGGCTCGTCCAGAAGCACCAATCAGGACGATCCCCCCAATTTCCACTCGAACCGGATCCAATTCCACCGGAAATCAATTTCAGCATAATCTCCACATCAATGTTCAAGACCCGTCGATGACATACGAAAACGGGATATCGCATTTCGTTCAATTCAATCGGGAATCGCCTTTCTATTGCATCCCTTTGAGAAGTTCGAATGGAAATCAGGGGGTTGGGGTGGATTCATCGGCTATCGCCCCATCGAAGTAGTGAGATGGCGCGTCAGAGCTTGGCCGAATTCGTCGTCGATGCGGCGCGTTGCTACGGTTGTGCGGCCTGCATCGCTCTCTGCCCGGTTGACGCGCTCAGTCTGATTGGTCTGATGGCGATCGTCGACGAGCCGGTGTGCAGCCATTGTGAACTATGCATCCCGGCTTGTCCGGTTCACGCTCTTTCGATTCGACCATTGCAACCACCGGAGGCGTCGCCTTGACCGGGGTTGTCATCGCCGGTGCCGGAGTCCGCGGCCTGTCATGCGGCCTGCATTTAGCCAGAGCCGGGCATCGAGATATCAGGATCATCGATATTCGAGCCGAACCCGGCGTCCCGACGTCGCGACCAGGATTGATGATAGATCATGTCTGCATCATCGACACGCTGGAGTCTTTCGGCATCGCTGATTCCCAGAGCACCCCGATGATGATTGGAACAGGAGCTCTGCGCAGGGAGTGGTTGGTCAAATCGCTGGCTATCGCGGCGAGCCGGGCGGGTTGCATCATATCTTCGCGGACCAGGCTGATCGGAGCGCAGCCGATGGACGAGGGAATCGAGGTGCGAACGGTCGGTGCCGGACCACTGAGTCGGGCGCCGATGCTCTCCGACCTTCTGATCGTCGCAATCGGCGTCGATGAGGAGCCGACCGAAGCGATCGAACCGGCCTCGGTCAGCCTACCGGACGATGTACGCATCATCCGGGAGCATCGTCCGAGCGCCGACCTTCGTCGCTGGCACGGCACCATTATCAGCCACGGCGACCAAATCGGCCGGCGGCACATCGGGGTTCGCGCCGACGGCACTATCGAGGCTTGGTCGACGGAACTGATGCAGCAAGATTGCGCCGTCCTCGAGCGGATGAGGTGTCTGGGCGGCGCTGAACCACCGACCGTCGACGATTCACTGTCGGCCGGCCATGGTCTGGCGGATGCCGTTCTCACGGTGCTGCCGACGGCCGCAACTCCATAGGCGTGTGAGTAGGGGCGGAGGCATGCGACCTGCCGGAATGAGCGTTCTCGATCATCTCCGGTCGGCCGGCCAGCCCGGTCATGTCATTTTGATCGACCCGGACGACCAGTCACCCGATGTGGCGGCGCAGCGCTGCATCGCGGCGGTCAGCGCCGGCAGTCGCTTGATATTCGTCGGTGGATCCACTGGCACCGATGACGACAATGTAGACACGACCTGCGTCGCCATCCAGGAAGCGCTCGAACTGTGCACTTGGAACGCCTCACAGGATTCGACCTCGGATGAAGGGAGATGGCGTATCCCGGTCGTGCTGTTCCCGGCAGCCGCATCCGCTCTGTCATCCGCCGCCGACGCGATCACATTCATGATGTTGATGAACAGCCACGATCGCGCCTTCTTGATCGGTGAGCAGGTCAAAGGAGCTCCGCAGGTCCGCGCCGCCGGCATCGAGCCGTTGTCGATGGGTTACCTCGTCTGCGAACCTGGCGGCAGGGTCGGCGAGGTCGGTCGGGCCGACCTGTTCGCCGCCGATGACGTCGATGGCATCTCAGATCACGCGATGTGCGCGCAGGCGTACGGATTCCAGGTCCTCTATCTCGAAGCGGGCAGCGGCTCCGCCACCCCTGTCTCGGCGGAACTGATCCGCGCGGCGAGGAAGGCGGCTCCAGATCTCATCCTGTTCGTCGGAGGTGGTATTCGGGACGGTACGGCGGCCCGGCGGGCCGTCGAGGCGGGAGCCGACTGGCTGGTCACGGGCAACCTGACGGAGGGATTCGCCGACGCCTCGTCACTCGAGTCCTCGCTCACTGACCTGATCGGAGAGATGCGCGCCGGCCACGCCTCCCGCGACCACTGATACTCAAAGGATCTCAAAGGATTTCGATGGGCCGACTGTCATGGCGATATCAGACTCGTCATTCGAGGTCGTCGATGTCGCGCAGCGCCGGCGCGGCGGTGCCACCCGGCTGAGGGGTTTCCGAATCGCTCGGCTCGATCGGCTCCAACTCGGTCGAGATGCCGGCCGCTTCCTTGCGCGCCTTGACCTGCTCGTGCGCCCTGATCAGATTGAGAGAATCCCTGAACGCCTTGCCGACCACTTCACGGGTCCTGCCGACCTTCTCCAGGGAACCCATCTCGGCGAGCAGCCTCTCGTGCGCCTCCTCCAAGGTCTTGAGCTCGGCCGTCCTGTCAGCCAGCCCCGCTTCGACATCCTGCATCGTCAGTTGCATCTGGGCGATTCTCTCATCTCTGTCGAATACCTCACGGTGCAGACGTCTCTCGCGCCTGCGCAGTGCTTCATACTCCCGATTCCTGTCGACCAGTCGGCGTTTCAACTCCTCGATCTGCTCGATCAGGTAATCGTGTTCCGCACTGACCGACCTCGGACCTTCCA
>CAUZSY010000009.1:0-19781 GCA_963582725.1 Candidatus Thalassarchaeaceae archaeon | reverse complement strand
TCTCGAGGCTGAGAATGGGGTGATTCGGGCGAATGTATTCAACCAAGGGAGGCTCCTGACGGGGAAAGATAGACCTGAGATGTGGTTCCGATGCGCCCGATTCTGACTACTGACGATAGGCTCGGCTACACCCGAGCTGCTGGCTCCTACGTCACCATGTTCTTCGCCGCAGCGGTCACACAGGTGCTGTTCGCAGTCAGCCTCTGGATGCTCTTCGTCGACTCAAGCCAGATCCATGGTATTGCCCAGGGTGATTCGAACCGGCCTATGCTCGCTATCGGAATCATGGCCGGAGTCGGCTGGATGATGGTCATCCTCTTGGGTATCGCCTTCGACATCGCTCCGCTGAGTTTCAAGACGGCCCCGTTCGACGAGACCCTGATCGGCATGGTGGCTTGCCTCAGCATCGCCGGCCAGGCCATGATATTCATCGGCATAATGTCCGGTGATGCCGAACTGTTCAGTCAGTTGGGGCTGATTGGAGTGACCCTGCTGGGAACCTCACTGATCATTGTCGGACCGCTCACATTCCGGTTCTTCCACCTACGAGGCAGCGCCGCGGACAGGATGGGTGTATGGTCCTACGGCCCGGCATTCGGGCTGCCGATCATCGGCATGATGACCATCCTATCTTGGTTGTTCGTTGATTCCGACGTCTTCTTCGAACTATACTGGACAGTGTTGATCGACTCCTTCTGGGGAATGATGGCCTTCGTCCTGATCTTGGGTCACTTCCACGACCGATGTGGCTGGGAATTGATGAAGCCAGAGAGGACCAATATGGCTTTCATCGTGTTCGTCGCCCTCTGCATCCTGCACATCGCCCTCGTGTTCGCAAACCAGACGGGGCAGATATCCGATGACAGAGTGAACGCATCTTTCTCGTTGCCGCTCATCTGGATATTCTTCCTTGCCCGACCGGACCGCATCTGGAAGAAGGTGATGGACGGAGAACCGCACAGTTCTCAGATGCTGTCGGCTCACTCCTTACTCCTGGCCAGCATCATCGTTGGGGTATACGAGGGCGCGTTCGTTGAGCAAGAAACTGGAATGTTCTACTCCCGTATGATGCTCCTTCTCGGAGTGGGTACTCAGTCACTCTGGGCGGCTGGAGACTGGTTGCATAACGATCACATGCACAAGCCAGTGAAGGAACGCAATGACCCGTGGCCCAACATCGTCTCGATGTTCATCGCAATGATTGGAATCGCCTACCTGTTCATCGATTCCGCGTCAGTAGGAGAGTTGCCTCATATCGATTTGGTGAAGCGCTTGACCATCGTCTTTCTCGCTTTCGGATTCCTCGATTACTTGTTTTGGATGGTCAAGGATGCGGTATTCGGATACAACGACTGGCAGCGAATACCGATGTTCTGGGGTGAGATGCACGAGCGACTGGACCCTTACGAGTTCGCAGAGGAGTGAAGTCATCCAGCCATCGAACGCTGCATGTCCTCGATAGCGGTCAGCGCGAAACCGAGCACGCACACCTCTGCTCCAGCGACCAAGGTCGCGTGCTCCTGCATCTGACCTGCGAGATCGTAGGCACCGGCCTTGCCTCGCCAACCGCCGTCCTCCAGCAATCCGGCCAGATCAGCCCGACCGAGGCGCTCGACCTCGACGGTCGCCGACTCGACTGCAGAGACCGAGCAGACCGCTTTTCGCCATCCGGATTCGGGATCTGGCAACAGGATGGCGGTGCCGGACCACACCCGATGTCGTCTGCCGGACAGTCGCTGCAGCATGGCCGCAGCCTGACCTGCGTCAGCCGGCTGACCGAGCGATAGTGCGGCATCGTCAGGATCCTCGACCAGCGTGTCGGCGACGATGATGACGTCGGGCATCGGACCAGTGACCTGATCCCGGTCGGCCGATACCGATTCGAGTGCCACTTCGGTAGCCGCAGCGTGCGTCTTCCAGACGAGAATCGATGCGACCTGCTGCTCGACGCTGCCGGAACGACTTGCTATCGGCTCGCTCGATGCGAGCGGCTTCTGTTCGATCTGCACCTCGCTGCCGGAAAACCGCCGCCGCAGCCATACCGAGCGGCGCTGCGAAGCGGACGCCAGCCTGACCCGCCAGACCCGAGAGCCTGGCACTGTCGACGCTGCATCTACGCCCTCCTTCGAGGAATCTGAAGGTTGCATGGTGAAGAGCGAGGGGGTGGCGTTTATCATCCGGTCGGGCATCCAACGCACGGGGACAGGGATGGACATAGTGAAGAAACGATTCCCCACCTATGTGATGGGCCTCGACGAGAGGATGCAGGGAGGCATCCCTAGCGGCCATATCGTGCTCATCGCCGGGGTGTCGGGTTCAATGAAATCGAGCCTCGGCTTCTCGATGCTCTACAACGCGGTCAAGGATGGCGGTTCGAGCGGCATTTACGTCACATTGGAGCAGGGCAAGGCGAGTCTCGGCAGCCACATGGCCGGAATGAGCATGGATGTGGCGGACCAGAGGGTCCGCAGCAGCATCGCGATAATAGATCTGGCCGACCTGCGAGTGCAACTGCACAACAAAGGGCTCGGCAAGGACATAGACTGGATGGGGCAACTGATCAAACAATTGACCAACTATCGGGAATCAATCGGCTTCGAAGTGCTGGTCTTCGACTCTCTCGGCGCCTTCTTCACACTGACCAAGATGGAGAACCCTCGGGATGAGATATTCCGTCTCTTTGAGACGGTCCGGAGGCTCGGCCTGACAGCCTTCTTCATCTGCGAGATGATGGGCGAAGGGAAG
The DNA here is from genome assembly GCA_963582725.1 of Candidatus Thalassarchaeaceae archaeon. Classification (GTDB taxonomy): domain Archaea; phylum Thermoplasmatota; class Poseidoniia; order Poseidoniales; family Thalassarchaeaceae; genus CAUZSY01. The sequence goes on along the minus strand of CAUZSY010000009.1, from coordinate 17,036 downwards.
AACCAGTTCGGTGAGTTCGGCATCGAGGACTACCTCTCCGATGGCGTTCTCCACCTTACGATGGAGCGGGAAGGGGACGAGATCCAACGCAAGATATCGGTCATCAAGATGCGCCACACCTCACATGTGCTCGGCTACCATTCCCTCGGTTGGAACGCACAGGCACAGCGATTCTTCATCAGCGGCGACCAGTTGTGAAGCGGTTCCATTCATTGACCCGTCTCATCCTGTGTGCGCGCAGCAGCCTCGATGGTCAACCCGCTGCTCCGACTTGGCCCGCTTCAGCAGCATCACTCGACGGTGACGGACTTCGCGAGGTTGCGAGGTCGGTCGATGTCGCAGCCGAGTGACAGGGCTGTCTGATAGGCGAGCATCTGCAGAGGCAGAACCGTCAGCAAGGGGGATAACAGCGAATGCGTGGGCGGCACCGGGAAAGCGATGTCGGCCTCCTCAGAGATCTCGTCATCACCCTCATCGTGCACCAGTATGATCCGAGCGCCGCGAGCCTTGCACTCCTGGATGTTCGAGATGGTCTTCTCTCTCAACTCGTCGTGTGGGGCGATGACGACGACCGGGCTGCCCTCTTCGAGCAGCGCGATGGGTCCGTGCTTCATCTCGGCGGCGGGATAGGCGAGACACGGGATGTATGCGATCTCCATCAACTTCAACGCACCCTCCCTGGCCACTGCGGCCGATGGGCCGCGGCCGAGGAAGAGCACGTTCTTGGCAGACCTGACCATCTCGACCGCTGCATCGAGGTCATGCTCGGCTTCGATCCACCGACCGATCTGATCGGGAAGCGCCTGCAGGGCCTTGGCGAACTTACGACCCTCTGACAGCGATGCGCTGCGCGCTCGGCCGATCTGCAGAGCGAAGATGGAGAGCGCTGCGACCATGTTCGAGAACGCCTTGGTCGAGGCGACCGCTTGTTCGGGACCGGAGTGGATGTAGACGCCGCGGCCACATTGACGCGCTATGGTCGAGCCGACGACGTTGATCACCCCCATCACGGTGCCGCCCTTCAACTGGATCTCCTTCACCGCCGCCAGTGTGTCGGCGGTCTCACCGGACTGGCTGACCGCGAAGTAGAGCGCCTTCGGGTCGATGACCGGTTGGCGGTGTCGGAACTCGCTGGCGACGCTGGCGAACGCCGGCACTCTGGCCAGTCTCTCGATCGCATGCGCCCCGACCTCGCAGGCGTGCAACGCGGTGCCGCATCCGATCAGTCGGATGTGCGGAATCGCCTGCAACGACTTGGTCGAGAGGTCGAGCCCGCCCAGCCGGCCATTGCCGTCGCGCAGCACCAGACGACCACTGATGCAATGGCGGAGGGATTCCGGCTGCTCGTGGATCTCCTTCAGCATGAAATGTGGATAATCACCGAGATCGGCCTCGCCCCATACCTCTTCGATGACCGTCACATGCGCATCGGAGGAACCGCCCTCCAACCTGTGAGTGGTGATATCACCGGGTGTCAGCAACGCCAGATCCCCATCTTCGAGGAAGATGACCCGCTGCGTGTACGGGGTGAGTGCATGCTGGTCGCTGGCGATGAACGTCTCACCCTCCCCGATGCCGATGACCAGCGGTGAGCCGTGTCTGGCGCATACTATGACCCCGTCATCCCTGAACATAGCGCAGAGACCCCAGGTCCCTCGAACTCTGCGGAGGGCTCGCCTGACAGCCTCAAGCGGTGACGATACGGATTCTCTGCTGCGCTGGATGAGATGAGCCAGAACCTCTGAATCGGTCTCAGAGAGGAATCTGACGCCTTCGGCCTCCAGTGCAGCACGGAGCCTGCGATAGTTCTCGATGATGCCGTTGTGGACGATCGCGACGCTGCCATCAGCACTCAGGTGAGGATGAGCGTTCTGGTCGTTGACACCGCCGTGCGTCGCCCAGCGGGTGTGCGATATCCCTACCGTTCCCTCGATGCTCTCCGGCACCGTCTGGGCAAGTGCGTCCACCCTGCCGATCTGCTTGACGACCGTGATCGAGCCGTTGCTGACTGCGATGCCGGCCGAATCGTAGCCGCGGTACTCCAATCGGCGCAGGCCGTCGAGGAGGATGGGTGTCACGGGCCTCTGGCCAAGGTAACCGAAGATGCCGCACATCCACCGTTCACCCGGTGAGTCGGCTGCAACTCGCCCTTTGAGGCTTGCCCGAGCCTTCAGAGGTCGACCGAGGTGTCACAGATGGGGCAGGTGACACGCGTCAGTTCGGCGTTCCTGATCTTGATTCTCCCGCCGCATTCAGGACATGAAACCTGTCTGTCGATGAGTCCCAGAGCGGTCGGCGAAGGTGGTGGGGGCAGCGACAGAGTGGCATCGGATCCGGCTGGGTGAGGTGGTGGAAGAACAACCTCGTCGGCAGAGGCATCATCGCTGTCACCATCACTGCTCGCGCCATCCGGAGACGGCAGCGGTGGAGGAGGTAGTGGTAGGGTCGACGGTCCCTCCGTCGCGTCATCATTCGTCGGCGGGTCGATGGCGCCCCCCATAGGTGGTGGTGGAAGGCTCGCCATCATCTCGCGCACGTTCTCTTCGATCTGTCGCTCGACGCGGCGCTCTCTGCGGCGCGCGGAGCCGTCGCTCGTATGAGCAGCGACAGCCTCGACATGCTGTTCAGCATCTTCGCTCGGTTCAGCTGACTCGGGCGGCTCGGCCTGACTGATGTGAGGTTCTATCATGACCCGTTCCTTCAGGCGGGCGGCCACCTCCTCATCGAGCAGTTCCACCTCCCCCTCCTCGACCGACGCGACCGACGCCACGATGCGACCGCCACCTGTCGCGCCGGCCCGACGGCGGCGTGCCGCCAACACGCCGAGCAACAGGATGTTGGTGAACAGACAGATCGAACCGCCGGCGTACATCATCAGATTCCAGGTGTTCGCATCGAGACCGACGGACAGCCTGATCTGCTCCATCCAGCCCGACTCCCTCGGCCCAGCCACCACATCGTCGATGATCGAGCGGATTCGCAGACCTTCGCTGCTGACATGGATGAGAGGCAGTTCGGCGCCGACCTCGGCGCGGTCGGAGAGAACGAGTCTGCCGCTGGCGATCCTCTGACCGAGCGCCGCCTCGCCGTTGCCGGAGTCGATCCAGCCGTAGTGTATCTGCGGTCCCGCCGAGCCGACCATGTCGGTCAGCATCTGAACATCGTCGCCCGAACGATGCAAGTGGATAGTTTCGAGTCCCGGCGCTGCCGTCGAGGTGACATTCCTGTCGCTCCAGCCATCCTTCGTCTGAATCGAATCCAGCCGGGCCTCGAAGCCGTAACCGACGCGCCAGGCCGCGACCACCACATCGCTGTCCTGATCACCGGGCAGCACCACCATCGCGGGCATCGAACTGTTGTCAGCCACAGCCACTCTGAACAGCCAGTTCTCCTGTCCGAGCTGGCCGTGCGCGTACCATACGCCGTCCTTCTCGACGCCGGAACCGGACTCCATCATCGAAGTGTACATCAGGTGAGCATGCGCGGCGCCGAGCGCCAGTTCGACGGAATCGAGACGGTTGACATCGACATCGATGTTCGGGATCACGTTCCTGGTCAGGATCCATGCCGATGAATCGCTCGGGTCGTCGCTGTTCAGGGTGAATATGCTCGTCACATCAGCGTAGGTGCCACCGGTGAAGAGATCGCGATGGAAGCCGGCGACCGCGACGGTATCGCCATCGATCTCCAGATCGATGCCTTGGTAACTGCCATCCGACAGCAGCAGTTCAGGCATCAGATCGACCGGCGGCGTGCTGTGACAGAACTCGTCTATCGTCGCGTAGGAGAGAGTCTGCCTGGTGAAGCCGAAGTCATCCAGAACCCGTCTGGTCCAGACGATGTGGGTCTGTCCGTCACCGGTCGTCTCGGTCGCGATGGCACCGGCCCAGGACTCCTCGAATACATCCTGACATGTCTGTAGATCGAATCTCTGGGTCACCCTATGCAGTCGCAGTGCGCCATCCCTGCTGGTGATCAGATGGCCCTCTCGACCGGTGTTCGAGTAGGCCACCGGCACCTCGCCGCTGCTAAGATCCATCGAGCGGGCGCCACCGAGGGTGGAAGCGGCTGTAACGAGATCGAATTCGAGGTTGTTGCTCGACCAATCGAGATCGACTTCCGGCGTCACGGTGATCCTCAGCCGGTCGATGCCGGCCGAATCGATCGTCAGATCCATCGACACCTCGGTGAACGAGGCTGAAGGGATGAGGCCTGCATCGGTCTCGGCCATCAACTGCCATCCAGCCTCCACGAGGCGCTCCAGAGTGACCCCGGCGCCGGCTGCCTCGGTGGCGCCGAGATTGTCTATCCTAATCGTGAAGGTGGTCGGTTCGGTCGGCCGCGGAATCTCGGGCACGGTCTTCATCGCACCGGGACGCAAGGCCAGGTCGACGCCGTCCGGGCGCGCTTCGACGGGGAACGAGCCGAAGGTGTCATCGAAGGCCTGACAGCCATCTCCGCAATCGGCCCTCGCCTCCATCTTCAGAGTCTTCTCGCCGACCGCCAGCGGGTTCCAGTACAGGGTGATGGGGATCGTGTCACCAGGGTCGATGCGAGGCAGGGTGAATTCGTCCTTGGTCGCTGAATCCTCGTACAGCACCAGGGACACGTCGGTCGCTGCAGCATCGCCGATGTTTCGCAGGTCGGCTCGCACCTCGAGATAGGAGTTCACATGCGCTGAATGTAGCGGCATGCCGAACTCCAGCACCGATATGGCGCCTATCTCGAAGCGTGGTGTCGGTGGCAGATTGTCGATCTCGACCGAACGACGCAGTTCGGTCGATCGGTAGCCGTCATCGGCGACGACTCTAGTGGCGATTCTGATCCAACCATCCGGTGTCGCCGTGGAATCCCAGTCGTATCGCCAGGTGCCGGTCTCCTGCCGCTCCGTCGAGAAACCGCTGCCGATGTTCCACACCGTCTGCCAGCCGTCCTTGCCTATTCTGACCTCGACCTCACCTGGTCCGACCGAAGCGTACTCACCGGATATCTCGACCGTCCCGTTGACCGCCTTGGTGCCGCTCGGTCCGTCGAGCGTCACCTCTATCCAGCCCAACTGGTAGGTCCCCTGGGTCAGATTGCTCCAAGTGCCGTTGACGGACCGCGCCCGCATCTCCAGATTGACCGAGACGACGCTGTGATACTGCTCGTGGAACGGTCCGGTCTCGATGTGGAACGACCACTCGTCGGTGCCGGAGGCGGCAGACCAATCGATCAGTGTGTGAGTCTCATAGGCGGTCTCGCTGTTGCCGTCATCGGTCAGGTAGGTCACCTTGTACGCGACCTCCTCGATCACTTCGGACAGATTGCCTACGAGATGGCCATGAATCCGCTCGACCCTCTCTTCTACCAGCATCGTGCCATCAGCATCAGGCCAATCGATGATGATCCAGTCACCGCCCTGACCTGTCGGTGGTGGTGGGTCGACAGAGCCGCCGCCGGACTGGATGGCGGCCAACAGCAGAGAGCCATCGACGATGCCGAAGCCGTACTGCTCGTCCCAGACAGGCGAGACCTCGGCCATGTCCGGCTCGCCCCTGACCTCACTGTTGTTGCGCAGCAGATCCTTGATCTCCTGTGGGTCGAGGCTCGGTTTCATCTGCAGCATCAGCGCGACGAGCCCGGACACGTGCGGCGTCGCCATGCTGGTCCCATCCATCGAGACATAGCCGTCGTCGGCCAGAGGTTTGGCGAATATCAGATCTCCACCACCCGCTGCAAATTCAGGCGCGTAGATGTCGCTGCCGGGCGCCGCGACATCCGGTTTCAGTTCGTCCCAGTCATCGTCGTCACCATCCGATTCGCGCGGACCGGTGTTCGAATAGGAGGCGTGCGCGTCATCGGCGCGGTCGACGGTGTCGGCGTCATCGATCGCCGCGACCGAGATGACGAGGTCGGCGGAGGCCGGTGAGGGGACCCGGCGTCGGCCGTCGTTGCCCATCGCGACGACGACGACGATGCTGGCGTTGACCGCATCGTTGGCGGCCCGGGCCTCGGCCGAAGTACCATCGTCTCCGGGGTCGTTGGAATTCGGTGCCGACGCCGAACCGAGCGACATCGAGATGATGTCGATGCCCTCGCTGGAATCGTTGTTGCCCCAATCCTCATCAGCGTTCTGAGTGCACCATTGCAGACCGGCGATCGAGTTCTGGCTGTTCGTGCCACCGGCATCTGTCAGCACCTTGACATCGATGAGATACGCGCCGGGCGCCACGCCCATCCAGGTTCGGCGGGCGTCGCCGGTTCCCAGAGCCGTTCCCGCGACATGCGTTCCATGGCCGTTGCCATCATCCGGGTCGGTGTCGTTGTTCGGATTCTGAATCGCCGCGGTCGCATCGAAGCCGGCGATGAACTTCGGGTCGCTGTACTCGTTCGAGTCGTCCGAGGGGTCGTCATCCAAGTCGTCGAAGTCGTTCAGGCTCCGATGCTCGTTGTCCACGCCGGTGTCGAGAATGGCGATGACAACGCCGTCGCCACGGTAGCCCTGAGCGTGCATGGTGTTCGAGTAGGTTCCGGAATCGCGCACCTTCATCCCCGGCACCGACTTGTCGAGGAACGGCAGCATCACGTTCTGCTGCTCGATGACGACGACACCGGGCAGCCGCCAGATGGGAATCAGGGCCGAGACGGGCACATGATCGACGGTCACGCTGTCGAGCGTCGTCAGGACCTGGAACCATGCGCCTCCGGCTTCGCCGGTCCAACCGTTGGCGGTCAGTGTCTGGCGCAGCAGCGCAATGTCGGAGGGACCGGGGTGCCAGCCGTAGTCGACGACGATGGCGACCGTCTGCCTGCCATCCGCACCGACAATCTGGGTCGTCGAACGCGATTCGTACTCGCCGCCGATGATGCGCTGCAACCGGTCATCCATACCGTTCGCATCTCGGTCCGGCGAGTACGCCAGCCACCAGCCAGGTGACTCCTCGGTCGGCAGCGCGTCATCGGTTCGCAGAGCTGTGACCGCCGCCTCCGAGCGGTCGGCGACGGAGCAGAGTCCGGCCGGCTCGGCCGGACACTGCAGCGCTGGCAGTCCTTCTACCAGAAGCGGTGGAGATGGGTTGGCTCCGGCGAAGGTGAGCGGTGGGCTGGAAGAAGAGGTGTCGGCGGGGTCCACGGTCGAGGCGGTGACCGGCAGAGTCGAGGTGAGGAGCAGCAGCAGCGACACCAGCACCAGAGTGACACTGTCTCGACGGGACATCATGCGACCTCAGAGAGGTCGAGCGGTCGTGACCGTATAAGGGGCATTCGCCCTCGGTCCTCATGGCCATGCGAGGTGGCCATTATTCACATCACAGGACAGATGCGCGATCTCGTCGCCGACCACGACTCGAACCGAGCCGCCGCAGACCGGGCACTGCACGTGTTCGGCCAGCTCCTCCACCCATGCACGCCGAGTCTCCAGTTCATCACCCTCCTGACGCAATCTATCCAACACCCTTGCAGCGCTGCCCTCCAACGGCTCGCCGGCCTGACTCCATGGGTCATCATCGAGTCCCTCGAGGCCGGCTCTGACGCTCTCACGGACGGCTGCCATCCGGCTCGACTCGCTCGGTCCGGCGTCGACCTGATCGAGCGGGATCGGACCGCCACGAGCGATTCGGCGGGCCACCGCGAAGGTGGCGAAGAAGCCGCCGACATGGGCCAGATGAGCGATGTTCGAGGCACTCGCCGTACCCGCTTCGATCATCGTCATCTGCAGCACCTCCAGACCGAGCCGGAACAGCGCGATCAACGACACCGGCCAAGCCCGGATGAAGATGAACAGAGGGAATTCGATACGGTCCTGAGGCCAGCAGGCGAGATAGCCGCCGAGCAGACCGAAAGCGGCCCCGGAGGCACCTATCGCTGGTGCGAATTCGCCGAAATGAGCCAGCCACCAGGCGACGTTCCCGCCGAGCAGTCCGAGAAGATAGACCAGCATCCATCGACGTGGCCCGAGGCGGGTCTCCAACGGCACACCGACGAGGCCGATGACCAGCAGATTCGACAGGACGTGCAGCCAACCGGAATGCAGCCAGCCGGCGGTGATGAAGCGGTGCAGGTGGGCTGGGTCGGTTGCCAGCAGCGGTATCATCGAGCCGAACAGCACCGGATCGAACGAGCCGAGACCGAAGGATGTCAGGAGCGATGAGAACATCTGCATGAAGGTCGTCGCTAGAATCGACAGGACGGTCGCCAGCGACAACGGCGTCTTCAACCGATGTGCAGCGATGTACGGCAACAGTGCGACCAGAACGAAGGCCGACAGCCAGAGCCAGTCACCGACGGTCAGTGACGACCATTGCATGGCTGCCATGCAGCGGCGGCGGTCGTGAGAGAATTGGACCCTTCGCTGTCAGAAGCGCAAAGGTTGGGCGGTCCAGCGGGGAGGTTGGGGGGTCCAGCGATGTGGCGCGTCGGCTCGGCAGCGCTGGTCGAACATGAGTGATGGGGCCGGAGCGGCGACGGGTCGGCTCGATGCGGCGGGTCGCTGGGGTGAGGCTAAGAGAACGGCACGGATGGCGAGACATGGCCAGCGGCGAGGACCAGCCGCTCATCACGCTCGACGCGGTCGTCGTCCGTCGAGGACCGAGAGAAGTGCTCTCCGGCGCCTCGCTCGAACTACGAGCGGCTGAAGTGGTCGCTGTCGTCGGTCCGAACGGGGCCGGAAAATCGACCGTCATCGAAGTCGCGGCCGGCATGCTCGATCTGCGGGACGGCTGTGTGTCACATCGCATCGATTCGAAGATGCGACCGGTTCGCCGCGGTCCTGAGGGACTACACGGTTGCGCTGCCAGGATTGGCCTCTGCATGCAGCGTGGCGGCACCTCACCCGAGGAGACCGTCGATGAACACCTCAACCTCTGCCTTCGACTCAACCTTCTCGAGGTGACTGAGGAGGCGCGGGTCAGCCTGCTGGCTCATTGGTCGCTGGCTCAGCGGCGGCACGACAGGGTCGGCTGGCTCTCCGGTGGTCTGCGGCGCCGACTGGACATCGCCGCGGCGATGGCGCCGGCGCTGGCCAGCAGCGAGCCGATGGCGATATTGCTCGACGAGCCTTCCGAAGGCCTCGATGACGACGGTGTGACGACCCTCGCCGCATCCCTCGATGCGCTGGCGGCGAGGGGACATGGCATCCTGCTCGCGACGCACGACCAGAGACTGCTGCCACACACCGACCGGAGCCTCGCTGTCGAAGGCGGACTGCTGGTCGAACGAACGGAACCGGCCGAGGGACCGCCCTTGTCAGCGTATCCTGATGACCCAGCGGAGGATGCTTCCGGATCCCCTGGCGGCCTGACGGAGCCGCCCGACCTGAGCCGGTCAGCCAGCATCGCCGGACGGCCGTCGATGCTGGCCTGGAACTGCCGCCTCGACATGCGGACGCTGTCGACGCCAGCCGCACGCTGGGCTCCCGCGCTGCTCGCCTTCGCACTGTTCACTGGGCTCGGACTACCGACCGCCGGACTGACCGATGAGACGGCGGCCGGGCTGGCGCTGGCGCCGGCTCTCATCGCAGCCCTGATCCGGCCAGCCCTCTGCGAGCGTCTGTCGAAGCGGGAGGCGGGTGCCCACTGGTACACCGCCCTGCAGCACTGGACGCCGTTCTCGGCCCTGCTGGCCAGCGCGTCGATAGCGCCCGCCTGCATCGCCATCATCGGCTGGCTGATGCTGGCTCCCGCCGGCTGGACCGGCACCGACGCGCTCTGGGTTGTGCCGCTCGCGGCACTGCTGATGGTCGATGTCGCAGCGGCTGGCGGCATCATACACATCCAGCTCGGTGGTGGCCATCGGCCTGCTCTCGCGACACTGCTCCTGCTGCCGTTCGCCTGGGTTCTGCTGATGCTCGCCAGCGCCATCTCGGCCGCCCTGCTCGACCAGACATGGGTCGCCATCAAGGCTCTGCTCGCCGCAGCTGCCGTCACATGGATGATCGCTGGCGTGGTTCTCGTCATCCGCGACTGAGAGTGCGGGTGGCAGAAGGGGTATGCACAGGTGGCACGGAGTTCGGTCGGACGCACCCGTAGAGAGGCCTGGATGAGACACTCTTCAAACCGAGAACGCCTGGGCCGCGCATGGTCAAGCGCCTGATAGGCTGGGGCGCTGGACTGACAATGACGGGATTGGCGCTGCTCACTCTCACAGCGTTCCTGGGCCTGACCTGGACCCCCGGTGTCGACCCCGAGGCTTGGAAGGCACCAGAGGCCTATCGCATACTCTTCCTCCACGTGCCTTTCGCCTGGGCTTCCTTCCTCGCCTTCGGTCTGCTCTTCGTCGGCTCCCTCGGCTGGTTCCTGAAGCGCTCCGACACGCTCTGGCGACTGGTTCCGATCGGCGGCGAGACCGCCCTCCTGTATACGGCGGGCGTGCTGATCAGTGGACCGGTCTGGGGGGCTGCCGAGTGGGGCGTGCCGTGGGATTGGAGTGACGTCCGGCTGAACACGTTCGGCATCCTGGGCGCTGTGGCACTGTTCATCGTGCTCGGCCATCGCGCCTCGGACGACGGCGAGGAGTCGAGGGACGCCCTCGCCGCGGTCGGGCTGTTCGGCTTCGGACTCGTGCCGATCACCTACATGGCGACCCGCTGGTGGCAGGAACGGCATCCCGGACCGGTCATCGGTGGTGGTGCGGAGAGCGGTCTGGCGCCCGAGATCCTGCTGGTGATGCTGCTAGGCTTCCTCTCGACGATGATCCTTCTCGCCGGTCAGGTCTGCCTGTCCTGGGCGATGCAGGACGGCGAGGATAGACTCCGCATGCTGCAGAGACGACTGGAGGCCGCCGGATGAACGGTATGACCGCTCTGGTCATCGCCTACCTCTCGTTCGCAGGCCTGATCGGTGGCTACACCTGGCACATGATCCGGCGGCTGCTAGACCTGCACCAGCGACTGGATGCGACGGAAGCGGCGATGTCCAACCCCTCGGAGAGCGAGACCGCGTCCGAATCGGATGAATGAACGGTCATCGCCAGTCGGCTGCTTCCCACATCGAACAGCGACATCCAGGCGCCGTTCCGCGACCCATCGGTTGAAGAGAGGCTCCGGTGCCGCCGAATCGGGTGGACCGATGGCTCTGGGTGGCGCCTTCTGCATCCTCTGCTCCGGACCGCCCCCTCTGACCAGTCAGCGAATCTGCGAATCCTGCTTCCGCGAGCGCACCGAACTCTCCATCCTGCCAGATCGGATCCAGCAGACCCGCTGCCCGAAATGCGGCTTAGACATGGTCGGTTCGCGCTGGTCTCACATGGACCGCGACGATCTGCACCACGCGAGGGTGCAGGAGGTGCTCGATGTGCACGAGAAAGCCAGCAGCATCTCGACCGGACTGCTGGCTGAGCCGATCGACGAGCGAGCGACCCGACTGAACGTCCAGGTCAGCGGTAGCATCGAGGGCTTCGTCTTCGAGGCAGAGCACGAAGCGATCCTCCAGACCTCTGACGGAGTCTGTCCGACCTGCACCCGCAGAGCCGGTCACTACTACGAAGCGACGATGCAACTGAGATCTGCCGGACGGCGGTTGGAGGAGGACGAGGTTACCGCGCTGCGGGCGACGCTGGATGACCTGCTGGCTCGCATAGAGCCGAATCCGATGTTCTTCATCACCGAAGAGGGCGCGGTGACCGGTGGCTGGGACCTGCAACTGGGTTCGAAAGCGCTGGCCAAGCAATGGGCCCGTCACCTGATCGATCGATACGGCGGTCAGGCGAAGGAGAGCAGCACGGTCATAGGTCATCGCGATGGCGAAGAGGTCTCTCGCTTGACCGTGCTGTACCGGAAGCCGGCGTATTCGCTCGGCGACGTGCTCCGATACTCGGGCGCCCTCTGGCGGGTCGACGCATGGCGCAAGGAAGGACCGATGCTTCTCTCCCTCGACCGCCGCGAGAGGCGCAGCACGACCTGGCGCGATCTGGAGAAGTCGGTCGTCCTGTCGAGGACCGCAGAGCATGTCGAGACGGAGGTTCTGCGCCGCGACGACAGCGCCATCGATGTGTTGGATCCACGTGACTGGCAGGTCCGCACCATCCCACAGCCGTACGATATGCAGGCCGACGCGAGCATCATCCGCATCGCTTTGATAGAAGATGAATGGGTCGCTCTGCCACGTACCCGCGCGGAACGGGGAGATGGCGATGAATGAGCGATGACATCGACTTCGGCGAACTGGCCGACCGACTAGATAGCGAGGGCATGCTCGGCTTCACCAGACTGTTCGTCGACGACTTGGAGGCCGCATTCGCGGCCGAGACCGGACTCTCTCCGGATGCGGATTGGAATGGTGTGCTCTGCCTCGGCATGGGTGGTTCGGGCGCTGGTGGCTCTTTCCTGGCAGCCCTCTCAGACCGCTCCGCAGGCCTGCCCTTCGTCGCTTGGAAGGACTACGACCTGCCGGCCTGGTGGGGCCCGGACTGGCTGGTCCTCGCGACCTCCTATTCAGGCGACACCGAGGAGACCATCTCCGGGGTCAGAATGGCTCTGGAGGGTGGCGGCACGGTGGTCGGGATATCATCCGGAGGCGCGCTCCAGCAGATGGTCGACGGACACGACGACGCGGCGTGGGTCGAGGTTCCAGGCGGCCAACCGCCCCGCTCCGCCTTCGGTCACCTGTTCGGCAGCCAGTTGAACGTCTGCTGGTCACTCGGCCTGCTTCCGAAGCCAGAAGACGCCGACCTCGATTCCATGCTGGCGCGCCTCCGCGAGGCGAGCGCCGGCTGTGATCTGCTCGGTCACGACGAGATGGCGACGACCATCGCATCGAGCCTCGAAGACCGAGCCATCGGCATCATCAGCACGCCCTGCCTGGCACCGGTCGGAATCCGATTCGCCAATCAGTTCAACGAGAACGCCGGGGCGTTCGCCCGCGCGGTGACCATCCCTGAGATGCATCACAACGAGATGGTCGCCTGGGACAGACCCGGCGTCAGGGATGAGCAGGCGATCCTGATGCTGGTCTGGCAGGGGGTTCACAGAAGGGTCGGTCACCGGGTGGATTGGACCGGTGAGTCATTGGACGTGGATGTCGCATGGCGGGTGGAGTGTGAAGGGGAGAGCTTGCTGGAGGCGATGCTGCACGGCGCTCACCTGACCGATTGGATCTCGCTCGCCCTCGCCCTCCTGAACGGCAAGGACCCGACCAGCATCGGCCCTATCTCAGCCCTGAAGTCGCATCTCGCCGACATCGAATGAGACACCTTCCGTCTCGACATCCACCGGGGGAACGAACTCGCATCCCATCGACCGCGCGCAGACGACTCCGCCGCCGTCAACCGACCACCGGAGCACCGCGCCCGGCTGGTCAGTAGAGCGGTCCGAGCACCAATCTCGGGTCGGGATGGATGGCCAGCGCGCTGACCCGGTCCGCCTCGGTCACCACACCGGGCATGTCGTGACCATCGGGTTCGACGAGGCTCAATTGGAAGTGAAGATGAGGCGGCCAGCCGCCATTCTCATGCCGATCGCCGAAGCGGCCGAGGACGTCGCCGGCCGAGAACGAGGCTCCGGTCACAGCCGTCGAACTCGACGCCGTGTCCAGATGACCGTGCAACGCCCATATCGTGCCACCGGCGAGATGATGCTCGGTCACCACCACGTGTCCGTAGTCGCCGGGCGCTGGATTGTATCCGGCCGCGAAGATGATGCCGTCCGCGAACGCCATCACGGGCGTCCCTATCGGCCCCCCTATGTCGATCCCGATGTGTATGCAGCGGCCGCCAGCGAACAGATCAGCGGTGTAACCGATCCGCTTCTCATCGTACCGGCCGACTGTCCATATCGCCTCCTGCTCGGCTCTCTCGGGCTCAGTGCCGGTCAGGTCGAGCAGCACCGGTTCGACTGGGATGTGGACCACCTCATGGAACGACTGCGAAGCGAGATCGAGTTCTTCGAGGTGGCTCAACGACGACTCCTCCCAGCCGTTCGTCCAGCGGAGGGGCTTTCACCGATTCCCCTCAGTGCCCGACCGGGTGGTGACGATGGAGGGCGATCCGTTCGTAGCCGCGATCAGGGTCGGCCTGGCCGTCCTGCTGGCCCTCGGACCGGGTCTCTACCCGGCTTTGCAACTGCTCGGAGTCCTGCAACCGGCTCACAGTCGGACCCAGCGGCTGCTGCTGCTGCCACCGTTGTCTCTGCTCATCGCCTTCACCACCGCAGGCTGGCTGGTCATCCTGCTCGGCTTCCATTCGGTCGCACTCTGGGTCGCGACCATGGCGTTCGTCAACGCGGTCGTCTATCTGCAGCGCAGGAGGAAGCACGAGACGCTGCTGAGCGAGAGCCCGTGGGAGCGATTGGAGCGATTGATCGACAGCGGCGAGATCGCCGACCATCGGGCGTTTCAAGCGGATGATTCGACCGATTCGGAAGCCGTCGACCTGCTGCTCTCCAGCGACCGGGAGGAACACGATGATTCGGCTGAGCAGGCGCTGCGCGACCGTCTCTCGACCTTCCTGGACCGTCTGCCCGATGAGCGGATGCTGATCGCCGTCATCGCACTGTTCATCGCGCTCGGGATACCGCTGTTCTCCCAACCCGAGCCGCTCGGCATCGACTGGGTCGGCTTCTCGACGTTGACGCACCGGTTCGCCATCGTCGGTGATGCAACGCTACCACCGCCGTCGGTCGGCAGGTGGACCTACCCCCCTGCCTTCCCGGCGCTGGCGGCGTATCTGGAGTCGACGCTGCAGATCAGTCCGCAGTTCGCCGTCCACATCCTCGGCCAGCTGTCGCTGTTCTGTGTCATCATCGGTGCGGCCGGTGCGATGGAGCGGTTCGGTGCCGGCCTGCAGACCATTCTCGCTGTGGCGCTCGCCGCCGGACTGTTCGTCAAGACCTTCGATTCGGGCTATCCTACCGTCGCATCGCAACTCGGACTCACCGTCGGACTGCTGGTGCTGGTCGGTCAGGATCGGCGGCGGAATCCGAAACGGGATATGACTCTGGCGATAACGGTCGGCGCTGTCGGCGCCATCCATCCGACCGGTTCCGTCTATCTCGCTGCGCTGCTGCTCGCGCACGTGGCCGCGCACCTGATCGAGCCGGGAGAAGATGCGAGGCGAGGCGGTGGCATGGTCGCGGGCACCAGCATCATCCTTGGCATGGCGATGGTCGTGGTGCTCGGCATCTTCGCTCCGAGGCTGCTGGAACGAGCCGTGCAAGCGGAATACGGTTGGCAGGGAGGTCTGCCGCTGCTGCTCTGGAACTCACCGCTGCTGCTGCTCGCCTTAGCCGCCGCCTGGCGATTACGACACACCATGGAGGGGCGGATACTGTCGATATGGCTGCTTCTCCAGTGGTTGATCAGCGCCGTCCATCTGTTCGATGGCTTGATCGGCATCGGCGCATTCACCCTGTTCTCGTACGTCCTGTACAGCATGGCCCTGCACGGCTTCCACATCCCACTCGCCTGCGTCACCGCGCTCGCTCTGGCGCCGACGCCGAGGCTGACCGCCTGCGCCCACCGGCGAGGTCTCACCGAGGAGGCCGAGATTGCTGCGGTCGCGCGGATGACTGCCCGATCGGAATTCGATGACGAATCGGATGGTGAACACAGTGGATCCGAATCGCAGGTCGTCGATTCCACCGACCGCGGTGGTGAGGACTCCGCCGAAGCCGACGCGCATGATGCGGCCGAGACGGCGCCGGACGAGTCGGAGGATGAAGAGGGGTCGTCCGAGGCTGAAGGAGACGCGTCTCAGCAGGAAGGGCGACCGTCCGAGGAGGGCGAGGCGGCGGCGGCAGCGAATGAGCAGGCGAGCGATGAGGACGGGGCTGCTGTCGACTCCACCCGATCCGACGATCAATTCGACGAGACGACCAGTCTGGTGACCGATTCTCTGCGATTCGAACAGGTGCTCTGGCCGCTGCCGAGACCGCCGCCGGAGCATCTCACCAACATCCTGTTCGCCTTCGTCGCGGTCATCTCGTTGCTCGGCGCAGCGTGGGTCGCGACGCTCGGTGAACATCCGGAACTTCAGGTCAGGACTCTCGGCGACCGCTCCATCCTGCAGGAGGTCGACCTGCCGGCCGGATCGGTGGTGCTGGTCGAGAACAATCCGTGGGGCGTGCTGATAGAGGCCGATGCCGAACTGGGAGTAACCGCCTTCCCCAGGCTCGGCCTGATAGACATCGACGAGACCTTCGGTTGGAACCTCTCGTCAGTCGTCGCCAACGACGACGCGACGGCCATCGCCTGGTACGGCATCACCCACGCCATCACCAGCCCGCGCGGCGAGACCGGCACACAACTCGCCGCCTCTGACCACTGGGAACTGCTGCTCGACCTCGACGGCAGCAGACTCTGGCGATTCGCGGAGACCCCGACCTCCGCCTCGACCAAGAACAGCCTGTTCCTGTTCGCCGACGAAACCGATTGCGGTGCCGGCTGCGAGATGCGGACTGAAGCGTGGTGGGGTGTCGACGAATGGCGCATCGGCACGACTCCCGAGCAGCGCCCATACCTCAGTGACGGCATCATCGAGCACGATTTCGAACCGAACAGGCAGATTCGCGACCGATGGCTCCGCTGCTCGGTACTGATTGAAGGGAGCGCCGGCCAGCAGGTCTCCCTGTCGGCCGGCACGCCGGGCTCGATGGCCAGGACGACGGTGCTCAGTGGCGGCCAGATGGAACAGTTGTCGGTGCTGGTGCACGCACCGGTGAACGGCAGCATGCAGATCTCCGTGCAGGTCGACGGCCAGCCGGAACGGTGGTTGAATCCGATGGCTGTCTCGGGTCGGGGCGATCGTCTGATCGACGGCGGCGGCCTCTGGGTCCACTGGATGGAGGTGCGACCGGCCTGACATCCAGCCGGAGCACAGGCTATACATGAGAGGGCAGGCGGGTGTGTGGGATGACAGCGGCGAGACGAGGAGTCACCATCCTGCTGCCGACCTTGAACGAGGTCGACGCGCTGCCCGACCTGATCGAGCGGATGCCGATCGATGAACTGCGGCGGGCCGGCTGGCAGGCGCACGTCCTGGTCGCTGATGGCCGCAGCACCGACGGCACTCAGGAGGTCGCGAGATCGCTCGGCTGCGAAGTGATCGAACAGCGCTACGGTCGTGGC
>CAUZSY010000008.1:0-19946 GCA_963582725.1 Candidatus Thalassarchaeaceae archaeon | reverse complement strand
TGCATCTGACAGGCCTGCACGCCTTCACCAGACACCCAATCTCCAATGGGAGGGGCGACGATGTAGTGGCGTGGCCCTTCATGCAGACGCGCCATCTCATCGCTGGTGATCAGATCCTCATGCAGTTTTTCAGCCCGGATGAGCCCCTTGACATCGATTTCGAAGCCGCCTTCACAGATTTCCATCCCGGAGATCACATCGATCAGTTGCTGAAGGCTGAACGCCTTCATCTTCAGGACGAATATCTCACCACCCTGCATCATCTCTAGAGAGTCCAGAACCAGATCCGCCGCTTCGGGAATCGGCATTGCGAACCTCGTCACCGCCGGGTCGGACATCCACACCCTCCCCCTTTCCTTGGCATTCAGCACCATCGCTGGGATGACCGACCCGCGACTGCCGAGGACATTACCGAATCGCACGCATGCACAGCGTGTCGCTGCAGAGTTCCCATCGAGAGTCAGTTTCTCCGCGACGTACTTCGTCGCACCCATCGTCGAAGTCGGATTGACTGCCTTATCGGTGCTGATCATCAGCACGGACCCGACGGCCGCGGAACGGGCCAAGTCGACGACGTTCTGAGTCCCGAGTATGTTGGTCTTGACCGCTTCCGTCGGATTCTGCTCCGATATCAGGACGTGTTTCAGTGCGGCTGCGTGAATGACATGATCGATACCGCACTGGAAAGCGCGCCCGAGGCTCTCACGGTCGCGAACATCACCGATGATCCAATCGACGTTCGGGTGCCCTGACAGCTCCTGCTGCATGTAGAACTGCTTCGAGTCATCCCTCGAGAGAATGATGACTTCGGCGGCCCCCCGATCGATCAGTCGGCGCACCACTTCAGATCCGATTGATCCGGTGCCGCCGGTGACGAGGATGCGAGAGCCAGCGATGATGGACAGTGCGACCCCTCCGGATTCGATTTGTATTGGACTCGCCGCTCGTTATCACCGTTGTCCATGTCGCGAGTGAGAGCGACGGCTTCATCCGAGCCGGGTGATTCGGCCGCTGCACGGTGGGTGGATGAGCGACAGGGTAGAGCTGCAGAGGATCGCCGGCATGGTCGATCTGAACCGTCAGCGAATGGTCCGCATAGAAGAGCAGATGTCCCGGCTCGAGACCATCATGCTCGAACAGGGCCAGGTGGTCCGAGCGCTGAGGTCGGTGCCGCCGGAGGGCCAGATAGGTGGCATGGTGCCGCTGGGTGCAGGCGTCCAACTCGTCGTCGACCTGCCAGCCGACGCGGGAGCCGTCATCGACATCGGCAGCGGCATCCAGGCTGAGCGGACCCGAGCGCAGGCGGCCGATGCGCTGGAGGCGCGACAGAACGAGGTCGGCGAGTTGCTGCAACGACTTCACGACGAGTTCGATGAAGCGGAACGCACGGTTCGGCGTCTTGCGGTTAGATTCAACGAATCGGTAGAGGCTAACGATTCAGCACCCGCCTCAGGAGTCGACGGCCCGACAGCATCAGAATCGGTCGACCCGGCGATGCCAGCCGGTCGAACTACCGATTCGACGACAGTGGCGCCTCCTACTTCGGAAGAGGACGAGGATTCGAACGACGGGGGGAAGAAGGGGCCCCGTCGAGGGCGACGCGGCAGCGGCTTCGGCGGCGAGTTGACACTCGATGATTGAGGTTGTCCGATGGGCCTGTTCGACATCTTCAGACGCCGCGTCAAGGAGGTCACGGATGACGCCGATGCCGAAGCGCTGACGACAGAGGAAGGGAGTGCAGAGGCGGAGCGGGCCGACGAGTGGGCTGCGGCCAAGCCGGTGGGACCAGCACCGACACATGATCCGACGGGAACCGAAGAACATCAGAGGGTCGGTACAGCCGAATCCGTCGCCAGTGAATCGACAGCGGACGAGGCGGAGCCGTCTCCCATCGAACGACCGCCTGCCGCAGCGGATGAACCGGACGACGAATGGGATGACATCGACGATGGGATCACACCATCCCCGTTCGATGACCGCTCGGCCAAGGCGCTGAAGGAGCGGCGCAAGCAGCAGAACAAGCGAGGTATGTTCGGTCGCAGGAAAGGCGTCGAGAAGACGGAGGTGGCCCGACCGGCAGGCAGTCACGTCGACCTGAACGTGATGCGATCGACGACCGGCCGACGATTGGTCGAGGTCGCCGCCGTACCACGCGGCTCGTCCGGCCCAACGACGATCGAGATCGATGCGGAACGGACCTTGGACATCGACCTCGGCGGCGGTGTTGTCGAGACGGGTGGCCGAGTGATCAGACAGAGCGCCGCGCTAGATGAATTGATCCAGGAACTGGAATCGATTCTGTTGGAAGCGGACATGGGCGGCGGCGCCATCGACCTGGTGCTCGGCTCCATCAGGACAGAATTAATTGGCCGCCGCCTCCGCCGGGGCGCCGACCTCGGCCATGTCATCGAAGCGAGCCTGAAGCGTTCTCTCCGCACTCTACTGGCCGCCGGCTACTGGGACTTCGACGCGACCACCGACAGTCTGTTGGAGGAGGAGGGGGGACCGGTGATCATCATGCTGGTCGGTGTCAACGGCACCGGCAAGACGACGACGGCCGCCAAGTTGGCGCACCGATTCACAGCGGCCGGAAAGCAGGTGGTGCTTGCCGCGGCCGACACCTTCCGAGCCGGTGCTATCGAGCAGTTGGAGGTGCACGCCGAACGCATCGGGGTTCGTTGCATATCGAGCCAGCGCGGTGGCGACTCGGCGGCTATCGCGCGCGACGCGATCGATTCCGCCCGCGCCCGCGGCGCCGACGTGGTGATCATCGACACGGCCGGCCGGATGCAGAACAAGAGTAACCTGATGGAGGAGCTCCGCAAGGTGCACAGAGTCACTAAGCCCCACCTCGTCCTGTTCGTCGGTGACGCACTTGCCGGCAACGACGCGGTCGAGCAAGCGGTCGAGTTCCAGCGCACACTCGCCTTCGATGGTTTCGTCCTCTGCAAGCTGGACACCGATGCGAAGGGTGGTGCCGCACTGTCGATCGCGCACGCAACCGGCCGACCGATAGTCATGGTCGGAGTCGGACAGGGTTACGATGATCTGCAGCGGTTCGACCCGGACCGCCTGCTCGAAGAGATGTTCGCCTGACCCGCTCGTCAGGTTGCTGCCGAACGGCGCCGAGACGGAAGGCGCAGAGATCCCGGATGTCTTGTGGTGATGCGGTTCAATGCGCGTCCATCACGACGGCCGTCGTGGAGGGCGGCTGAAGCGGAGGGCTCAAGCGAGCCGGCGGCGTGAGTTGGGATGAATGGGTGAGATGTTCGAGGACGAGGCCAGCGAACGGCTGTTCGCGATCGTCCAGATGCTCCAGCGCAGCGCCCTCCTGAACATGGGGGCCATTC
The DNA here is from genome assembly GCA_963582725.1 of Candidatus Thalassarchaeaceae archaeon. GTDB lineage: Archaea > Thermoplasmatota > Poseidoniia > Poseidoniales > Thalassarchaeaceae > CAUZSY01. Next base: position 16,596 of record CAUZSY010000008.1, on the reverse strand, counting down.
CCGACTTAGAGGGCATGATCCACTTCAACATCAGCGAGGCGAAGGAGGCGATAGACCTGCTCGATGCATTGCAGGCGAAGACCAGGGGAAACCTGACCGAGACCGAGTCAGCATTGCTCCGCGGCATCATCTCGGAGGCGAAGATGCAATTCGTCAGAGCACCCGAGGATCAGGTAAGAATCGAGGCGGAGAAGCAGCGGCAGGAGGAGTTGCAAAGAACTTTCACCGACCCCTCGACCGCGCCGGCCGAGACGCTGGTCGACGATCAGGCCGGAGAGCAGGAGTGACACCGTGCGATTGATGTGTCAACAGCGATGGGTGGAGACACATGGGTGACGCCGGCGGCCGGCTCGCCCTCGTCGTCGTGCACAACGACCTGACCCGCCTGCGGCTGACCGGAGTGTTGGAACGCCGCGGCTTCGAGGTCGACGCGCTGGAGGACGGCGACGCAGCCGTCGACCGGTTCATCCGGACGCGGCCGGACATAGCCTTCCTCTCGCTCGACATCCCGACGCTGGACGGCCATGTCACAGCGCTGGAGATTAGAGAGAGCGATCCGCACGCTCGGCTCGTCTTCGTCGCCGCTAAGAGCCGGCTTTCGCTGGCCGAGGACGCGGCGCACAGTGCCGGCGCCGTCGCCGTGCTGCAGACACCGATCACCGCTGCCGAGATCGATGAGGCATGGCCAACCATCATGGGACAGATTCCAGCAGCCCCAGGCGTCGCCGACCTCGACGAACTCTATCCCGACCTGCGCAGTGTGGACGGTGAGGAGGTGGTGCAGGTGACCTCGCTACCACCGCCGCCCGGCGGCACGTCCGATGGTACGATGCTGCCGGCGCTGCCGGCTCCCCCTATGGTGAACGGAACGAACATCGGATTGTCAGGCAGTGCATCGCAGATGCCTATCAATCCGGTCGCAAAGCCGCCGAAGAAGAAGCGCGTTCTTCTCTTCCTGGCCATCGGGCTGCTGGTTGCAGCCTTCGGTCTGATCGGCTACGCCGTGCGGCAGGCCGGACTGTTCTGAATCGACTCGGTCCGACACATATCCGCGGCTCACGGCTCGGCCGTGTCAGCCGCATCCACCACCTTGGTATACCGAGGGTCGAGGGCTGGCGCCGGCAGCGGCACGGCGACACGATGCGGCAGAATCATGCTGCCGTCCGGTGCATCGGTGATCGTCTCTATCCGGACCCCTGGATCGTTCAGCAGACCCGGGTCACAGGCATCGATCCTAGCGGCCAGTGCGGATCGGCGCCGCAGGAACCAGATGACGGCGGCCGCGTTGCCGAGCAGCACGATCGCGGCGAGCAGCCAGCCTACGTCCTCCGCCGCCATCTGCCGCCCCCGTTCAAGCCTCGTCCTCGGCCCGCTTGAGCAGGGCGTTCCATGACATCTCAGCGTAGGCTACGGCCGCAGCCCCAGGGTCGGCAGCCGAGTGGATGCCACCACCGACGATGATGCCATCACTGCCGGCCAGAACGGCCTCTCCCGGATCGCCGTAGCGCTGTCCCATCTCCCCGTCACCGACGGCGAGATTGACGCCGGGCGTCCAGATCATCCGCGCCTCGCCGACCGCCGCTCGCAGCCGGCGCAATTCGTCCGGCCGGCTGCCGTTGCCGATGAAGCCGAAGCAGCCGACCGCCTCTCGTCCGAGGCCGACGACCCGTTCGGTGTACGTTCGGTCGAGGAGGTTTTCGCGGCTGCTCATCTGGGCCAGCAGCATCACGCCGCCTTCTCGACCGACCTCTCCCCAACCGGCCAGAAGGCCGCTGATGATGTCGGGGCCGCTGATCAGATGCGCCGTCACCAGATCGGCCCATGAGCGGACATCGTGAGCGCCGGCCATCTGGTCGCGACTGATGCCGCTGATGTCGGCGAACTTCCGGTCCTCCATGATCAGCATGTCAGCTGCAGCTGCCCGGGCGCACAGTTCGTGCCAGGATTCCGGCGACCAGTCATCGACCAGGTCGACATGCGTCTTCAGCGCCGCCACCGAACCTGAGACGGCGTCGATCAGATCGATGAGGCCCGACATCGACCGCCGGTCGGCCGCCAGCACGACGAGACTGCGCTTCTGGGCGGCAACCTCCATCCACCGTCTCTGCAACGGCTCGGTGCAGGCAGCCCAGCGCTTCCCCCAGACCTCAGCAGCCCGCATTGACCTACCGTCGGGCGTCACCCCCTCAATCCTTCCGCAGCACTCACTCCGACGACCGCTCCACCATTCATAGTTCACAGATCGGTCCGCAGCATCCGGCGCACAGCGCCGCCGATCAGTCCGATTCCTATCAGGGGCATGATGCAGGCTGAAGCGACCATCACCCAGAGAGAGCCTGACATCCCAGGCTCCAGCACCGAGTTGGACGCATCGGCCGGGTGGTGATACACGGTGATGTTCGCACCGAGGGGGTAGGGAGATATCGCCGCGCGCATGCGATCCTCAGAATTCGAGGAGTAATCACCAAACGAGATGCGCGACCCAGTATGCCCGATCCCATCGACCGTGTAAGTGTACGTCACGGCCGGCTGGTACGTGTAGGTCGAGCCACCATCCTCGTCCCGACTCACCGTTTGGAGCAGTTCCGAGGTGATGACCTCACCCTGCGCCTTCGACCAGCCCTCGCTGTTCACCGCATCCAACGCGTCACCAGCGATGAAGATGGTGAATATCACGCCGATGATGACGAACATCAACCCTCCGAAGAGCCGGCTCCCCACCTTGTTCAACCGTACCATCGGTGCCGAAGGTCCACCCCTCCCTCGAATGTGCTGGTGGAAATGCGGGTCGGCGAGCAGCTCGGCGGCCAGCGAGTCGGAGAAGTCGTCGAAGCCGTTCTTCGCCATGTGCCGCGAGCCAGCGGCTGAATGAAGAAACCAACGCTCTGGTCGACACCCTTCGAAACACCCGAGTTTCGTCCGAGGACGACCATCGCATCACTCGCGGACCTTCAGCGTCCTCGCTGCCAGCCAGAGCATCGCGACTGCGAAGCCGGCGTTGTATAGGAAGGCTTTCCACACGACGGAATGCTCTAAACCCCAGCCACGGATCATGATGCTGCGGAACGCTTCAGCGGACCAGGTCGTGGGCAGTGCCCAGGACACTGGTTGGAGGATCAGGGGTATCCCTTCGACCGGCCAGAGGATGCCAGAGAGCAGCAGCACAGGGAACATCACCGGCATTATGACCTGCATCGCTTGGAACTCCGACTCCGCCTTACTGGAGACGAACAGACCGAAGCACATCGCCGCCCAGCCGAGCAGCAGCGCCAATGTGAACAGGGTGAACAGGGAACCCTCGAGCGGTATGTCGAAACCATACACCGCGATCAGGATGACGACCGAGACCTGACCGATGAGGATGGTCGAGAAGGCGGTCAGATGGCCGAGCAGCACTTCGAGCGGATGCGTTCCAGCCGCGAAGACGCGGTCGAGCGTACCGTCGTACCGCTCGCCGACGAAGGCCATCGTCGTCAGGATGATGCTGAACATGAAGCAGACCATGACCATAATTCCCGGCGCCAGGAAGTCGATGAAGGCGGGGTCGCGCTCGCCGTACACAGGTTCGGCGATCTCCAACGGCAGCGAGGCGCCCTGCGCCGCCAGCACCGCCGTCATCGCCTCTCTGACCTCGACCACGATGGTACTGGTCACCTGCTGGTTCGAATTGTCCAGCACCAGCAGCAGAGTACCATCGTTCCTGACCACCAGCGCGCCCCACAACTCGCCGCTCGCGATCTTCGAGCGGGCCGCCGTCTCATCCTTCACCTCGAGATGGATGACCAGAGATTCGGAGCTGTTCAGGCCATCGGCGATCGCATCGAACATCGGCGCATCATCGTCTATCACCGCGAAGTCGAGACCGGTCGGAGTACCACCTATCGCGAGGCCGAACAGCAGGATCTGCAGGGCCGGCATGACGACGATGAAGGCGACCGTCCTGTGGTCGCGTCGGAGCGACGAGAACTTGCGGCGCGCGATCGCTCTGGCGCGATGGACATCGAAGCGGCCGCTCAGCCGACCACCTCCTCGCCAACCATCGCCGCCAATGCCTCAGCGCCCTCGTCATCTCCATCAACCTCCGCGGCGGACGAACCGTCGCGGTCTGCCGGCCGGCGCCGGCAGAGCAGCAGAAAGGTCTGTTCGAGCGAAATGTGACCATGCGGCGCCATCAGTTCGGCCGGTGCGCCCTCGGCCAGCAACGCCCCGTTCCGCATCAGGCCGACACGGTCCGCCTGACCCGCCTCATCGATGTAGTGCGTCGTGATGATGATGGTCGTTCCGTTCGCCGCGATTTCCTTCAGATGCATCCAGATCCGGGCTCTCAGTTCGGGGTCGACACCGACCGTCGGTTCGTCCAGAAGCAACAGCCGCGGCTCGTGCAGCAGGCCGACGGCGAGTGATACTCGCCGTTTCTGGCCGCCCGACAGTTTGCCGACCTGCCGCGCCGCGGCGGGCAGGTCTAGGAATGACACCAACCACTCCTCGCGCTGGCGTATCGCCGCCTCGCTCATCCTGTGCAGTCGGCCGTGGAAGAGCAGCGTCTCGTCGATCGAGAGGTCCTCGTACAGCGCGATCTCCTGGGGTGAATACCCTACATCGGAACCCGGAACCGCACAACCACCTTCGCCGGGAATGCCGCCGAGCACCCTCAACTCACCCGATTCCGGGGCCAATCGCCCGAGGATGACCTTGAGCAGCGTCGTCTTGCCGCAGCCGGACGGCCCGAGCAGCCCGTAGATCGATCCGGCCGCGACCTCCATGCCTAGGTCTCTGAGAACATCGATGCGTCCCTTGCCGCGGCCGTAGCCACGGGTCAGACCGACTATCCGGATGGCATCCTCAGCCGCGACCATTCATCCGTCGAGCCGAGAATCCGACTTGAACCGACCGCCGGCCGGCACCACTCAACCGACCATCCACTGCCTTTAGGGAGGGTTGAAGCGAGGCGAGATGGGCTCACCACCCATGCGGCGGCGCCCGTACGTTTACGGCAGCGTGCACACGCGCCTACGTGGCCTAGCGCTCGTCGCACTTCTTCTGGCCATACCGATTTCCGGCTGCTTCGGCGATGAGCCATCAGCAGTAGCCGAGGCGCCACCACCTTATCCGGACATACACGAGCGACACACACTCGAATGGAACACCAGCCACAGCCACTCGTTCGTCCTCGAGGCGGGTCCCTATCACGCGCTGGAGGTGGCCGACGCTAACATCGAGGTCGACACGTCGGACATATGGGAGACCGGCCCGGCCAGCGCCTCCGTACACCTCTCGTACTGGCTGCCGAACAACACCGCTGAAGGGGTCAGGGTACCGGTCATCGCGGTCGTCAGCCCGTACTTCTCGTTCGGCCAGCCGGGCTCCGAGAGCCCACCGACGGGAATCGTCGGCGGCGGTCGCGGAGAGTTCATCTTCGACAACTTCGTGCCGCACGGCTACGCCTTCGCACAGGTCTCCGTGTTCGGCACTGAGGACTCGACAGGCTGTTTCGACTATCGCGGCGCCGGTGAAGGTCTCGGCATCGACGCGGCCATCACCTGGCTCGGCGAGCAGGAGTGGAGCAACGGCAACGTCGGTCTGTACGGCAAGTCGTACGAAGGGGCGACGCAGTGGGAGGCCGCGGTGTTCGGCAATCCGCACCTGAAGACCATCGTGCCGATATCCGGCACCACCGCCCTGCATCCTCTGCTGTACAAGAACGGCAGCGCCGAAGCGCGTTCGCAAGTCATGCACATCAACTACTTCTCCTCCACCGTCGACTACGACGGCGACGACCTCGACAACGTCTGCCCGGACATCGCGGAGGGGCTGTTCGCGGGACCGATCACCTATGGGTTGGGGGAGATGGATCCGTACATGCAGAACTACTACGACGAGAGGAGCCACATCGACAAGGCGTTGGGCGAATACAACGGCAGCATCTACTGGGTGCAGGGTCTGCAGGACTGGAACGTCGACCCACACCAGGTGTTCGGCGGACCATCGGGCACGCACTGGTACCAGACCTACATCGACGCCGGCTACGACGTCCGCGGCATCATCGGTCAGTGGGGCCACGACTACCCTGACCAGTGGGAGAAGCACGAGGACGCCAGCAGTGGTTACGGTGCCGAAGCATTCGACAACATGACTCGCTGGGACTGGGCTCAGGACCTGTTCGAATGGTTCGAGTTCTACTTGCAGGAGCGCGGTCCGGCGCCCGACCTGATGGTTCAGGTGCAGCGCAACGACGGCGAATGGCGTATCGAAGCGACATGGCCGCCCGAGGATGAGCAGTGGATGGAGACGACGCTGGATGCTTGTTCAGCCACCGGCGAGCTGGTCGGTGGCGTCAACATCCTCGGTGGCAGCGTCACGAGCGTCACCATCGACTGTCCGGCGCTGGCCGACGATTCGGACACGCATATCTCAGGACTCGTCACTCTGCACCTGACCGCGCACGCGACCTATGACGGCGGTCAGATATTCGTCGAGCTGCAGGACGCGGAGAGCGGTCTGCGCCTCGGCCATGCGACGATGGACATACGATACCACGCCGGCGGCTACGATCCGCAGACCGTCCTGCCGGGCCAGGAGGTGCTGATGATGATGGAGTTTCAGAGCATCGACGCCATCCTGCCGGCCGGGCACGGCATTCGACTGGTGTTGACCGAAACGGGTCAGGATTACCTCGCACCCGCATGCGGCCTGACCTGTCCCATCCACGTCATGGTGGACGATTCCTCGAGCCTGTCGATTCCAACTATCGAGCGGGACGGCTCTGACATCCTCATCGTGCCGCAGACAAGCGAATCTACCACTTGAATCCCGGCCAGCCGCAGCGAGGCGAGTCGGAACCCAGGTGACCGGCTGACGCCGACCAGCAGGGTCCGGCGGGTTGTTCAAGGGGGGTGGACCGGAGGCGGCGCCATGCTGGGGGGGACTGGAGTGGATGACGGGTTGTTCCACAGACTCGGCGCGTTCAGCCACGACAACGCTAGAGCGGTCATCGTTCTGTCGATGCTGCTGGCGGTCGCCCTCTCAGCCCTGATCGCCGGCGGCAGTGAGTTCGGTGACGCCTTCGGCGGCGAGGACCTGGAGTCGAACAGAGCGGCCGTGGGTATGAGTGAGGCGTTCAAAGAAAACGATGCGGGCGGGCTTCAGTTCGTCATCGTATTCACGCACGCGGAGTGGAACGCGACCGACAGCAGGTTCTCAGAAGCCGTCACGGCCGCGGTCGCTGGCATCGCTGCCGACCCGCGGGTCAGGAATGTCTCGACACCTTACAACACGCCACCCGAGATCTCCCTCGCCCACATCTCGGATGACGGCAGTCATGTCGTCGCGACGGTGACCTTCTCCCCCGACATCGACGCGAAGGAGGCGTACCCAGACATCGCCGAGTTGCTCGAATGCGGCGAGATGACCTGTTGGAAGACCGACGGAGTCGCGATAGACTGGACCTTCGATGAGAAACTGGTCGCGGATCTGCTGCACGCAGAGGAGTTGAGCGCCCCCCTGACGCTGATCATCCTGCTCATCGTGTTCGGCAGCGTAGTCGCCGCTCTGCTGCCTTTGGCGATATCGGTGCCGAGCGTCCTGTCAGCCGTCGGCATCATCTTCTGGTTGAGCCACCACATGGATGTCAACAACTACGCGATGAACATCATCACGCTGATCGGCATCGGCGTGTCGATAGATTACTCGCTGTTCATCGTCAATCGATTCCGCGAGGAGCTGGGCAAGGGCAAGGAGGTCCGCGACGCCATCATCATGACCAGTGCGACGGCCGGAAGAGCGGTCTTCTTCAGCGGCGTCACGGTCGCCATAGGCTTGCTCGGGTTACTGTTCTTCACCGGCACCGGGCTACCTTCGATGGGTGTCGGCGGCACCCTCGCGGTCTCTCTCGCCGTGTTCTTCTCGACCACTTTCCTGATGGCGGTGCTGTCCCTGCTCGGACCTCGGGTGAACAAAGGGCGGATTCCGTTGTTGAACAAGCGGGGTGAAGAGATGGGACCGGCCAGTTCGGGTGCTTGGAAGCGTCTCGCAGAAGCGGTGATGAAGCGCCCGGTGACCTTTCTAGTACCCATCCTGCTGCTGCTGCTGCTCGCCGGTGCACCGTTCCTGCAGGTCCAACTCGGACTCGGCGGCCTCGACCTGCTGCCGCCGGACGAGGAGGTCCGTGTGGGGGCTGAGATCCGCGAAGCTGAATGGTCGGATTTCGGAGTGGCCCGCCTCTATCTGGTGGCCGACCTGACAGATCACGACCGCTTCTCGAACGAGACCATCGAGATGATGAACGAGTTCGCGGCCGAGATCGAGGCGCGGCCGGACATCAGCAGCGTCGTCTCGATTCACCATCCGAGAGCCGGAGCGACGGCGCAGGAACTCGCAGCGATGTATGCTGCACCTGAACAGTACTGGCCAGTCGAGATCGCAGCACTCGTCGACGGCACCTCGACCGACGACATGTCGATGATCATCGTCTCGTACTCGGTCGACCCCGGCACGGAGGCTGCGAACGAACTCGTGCGCGACCTGCGAGCGATGGACGAAGGGATGCCGTTGGAGGTGCTGGTCGGCGGCTGGGGCGCCATGAGCGTCGACATCATCGACAGCGTTCTCGAGAACGTCTGGAAGGCGGTCGCCTTCATCCTGCTGTGCACGGCGTTCCTCATCTTCCTGCAGGTCGGCAGTCTCGTGATGCCCGTCAAGGCGATGGTCATGAACATCCTCTCGATAACCGCCTCCTTCGGTATGTTGGTCTTCTTCTTCCAGCAGGGCCACGGCCTCGATCAACTGCTGAATTACACCCCTCAACCGGTCGATCCGACCACCCCGGTCATCATGTTCTGCATCCTGTTCGGCCTGTCGATGGATTACGAGGTGCTGATGCTCAGCCGTATCCACGAGGCGTGGCTGGAGACCGGCGATAACACCGAAGCGGTCAGCCGCGGTCTGCAGCAGACCGGCCGCCTGATCACCGGCGCCGCGGCGGTCATGGTCGTCGTATTCGCGTCGTTCGCCATCGCCGAGGTGCAGATAATCAAGGCGATAGGGCTGGGGCTCGCCTTGGCCATCCTCATCGATGCTACCCTGATCAGAGCGATAGTCGTGCCAGCCACGATGCGACTGATGGGCCGAGCCAACTGGTGGGCGCCGGCCTGGATGAGCCGACATCCGCGACCGCTGCAGGCCACCGGCACCACCCCCGCGGCCATCGCCGCCGCAGATACCGCATCGATCGACCCTGCAGACGCCGCAGAAACCGGCGCTGTGTTTGAATGAAAAAACTCCCGTTTGAATCAGATTCGTTTGAGCACGAATCCATTCGTTGAGCCATATTCAGGAATGTGAACCGACCAGACACCGGCATCCGTCGAGATGGTGAGGTCGGAAGCCGAGAGGTCTGTCTGTCCGGTCAATCCCGACTCACCACCACCAATGGTGTAGAGCGTCGCGACAATCCAGATATCCGTATTCATGCTCGCATGCAGCACCGGAGCAGGGACTTTCGCTTCGTAGGAACTGGCAACCCAACCCTGCATTGGTTCTTCGGCTCCGACCACCACAGCCAACGCGCTCTGTCCGTTCGACAGCATGCTCGCTCGGCCGACCTGGCCATCATCATCGACGAGGTCCCAACCAGAGCCATTAACCACTGCTAGGAGTTCTGGTGTGAGGTGCCACCAGAGGTCGTAATCATGTGCTACGTCTCCGACCACGCGGTCGAATACGAACAGGCTGTGATCACCTATCGCGCAGACCCATCGTTCGGTGCTCGCTCTAGACAGCGAGTGATGAGAACTCGCGCAGCCCCAGTTGATGCCCGTGCCAAAGGTCGGGGAATGGAATCCGTCCGTATCCCCCTCTTGCTGATCCCGACCATCGACAACCATCACGTTGTGCGCCGAACTGCCCTGGAAGTGATCACGGTGCTCACCCGATTCATAGGTGTACAGACCGGGGTCCACTAGGACGGGTCGGCCAGCCCACCAGATTATGTTCGAAGCGTCCAAGTCAGAATGCGACGTGCGGAACGGACCCGCATCGAACACCAGATGCGCCGTGTCACTTTCCGCCTCCGACCAGCCGGAGCGCCAAGTGAACTGGCCGGCCGAATCATACCAAGCGTCTAGTCGCACCGGCACCTCACCCATCTGACCGCCGGAACGCACCCATGCGAATTCCGGATACTCCGATGCGAAGGGAGCCAGACCGACAGCATCGATACCATTCGATGGGATGCTAGCACCCAACAGCGGCAACCGACCATCAGGATGACTGATGTGAACGGCGTAATCGACCATCAGTGGAATCTTCTTTGTGAGAGCCGGAGGGGGATCGAGATCATTCGTTCCCATCCAACGGTCAACCTCACCTACTTTCTCGAGGATGTAGATGTGGTAGTAAGGAGAATTCTCGACCAGCACCCCGTCATCGCCCACAGTCGCGGTCATCAGACCGACGAGCCGCTGCCGCGCGAGCACATCCATTTCGAAGGTGCCATGCAGATGCGGGCTGTTCACCGCGACCACCAGCAGCGCTGCGGCCTGAGTGAATCCGTGATTGTAACCCGATTGGAAATTTCCCTCTACAGAGAGATAATCCGCCGTTTCGAGGATCAGCGAATCGAACACGACCGCCTCCTCAGGCGTCAGGGCTCCATCGTGTGCGAGGGTCCAGCGAATCTCAGTCAATACGAGCGCTCTGAACGCCGCGCCGTGCTTGTCAGCATGATGCCGGTAGACCCATGGACTGGCATCATGCTCTGCGTCGAAATCGATGATCAGTTCCACGAGACGGTCACGATAGACCATGTTGCCAGTAACCTCCCACGCATGCAGAAGGTGACGCAGCGGCCGGAGGCTGTAGAATATGAAACGCCAATAGTTCTCATCATACGGGTCTTCCTGCCAGGTCGGCGTCTGACCTGAAATGCAGATTTCATCGAAGCGCGGCAAGGTCCAGCAGTTTTCGAGCATTGCTTCGGCGATCTTCACATCACCCACCCTAAGGAACCCATACATGTGCTCCAGCCCCTCACGATGCGCCGGTTCTGCGAGTTCGGAAATCGTCAGCATCGGAACCCCGAGTGACTCCGCATGTTCCGCTATGGCGAACAGGTCTGCCGGCTCCGTTGTGTGGTACGGATTGTCACCAGAATCGAGTCTGTGACCGTAAGTGATGATGGCAACTGAATCTCTCGCCGCCTTGGACAGACTGCCGATGACGCCGGACACCGCGTCATACTCCCTGTCCATCGTCATACCGACGACGACCCTGGCATCAGCCACAGGACTCATCCGAGAGATGTGATCACTGCCGTACCAACGGTCGGTTGCACGTACTATTCGGAAGATGTCGAGCAGCGCAGCGTCACTCTCAGCCGTCCGATGACCATCCGGGTAGGCGTACGCCGTCGGCTCGATGCCATGCGCGTCGAAGCGTTCGAGTTCCGGGATTATCTGCTGTTCGATGAAGGAGGACACCGTACCACCGCTCTCTATGTGCTCCAGCACGCTCTCGTGATCCTTGCCGTGCAGGGCGATCTCATGGCCGTCCTGCTGGAAGGTGTTGAGCCAGCCCCAAGCGGTTTCGTTCAGTTTCCAAGTCCTGTCGATGAACATCGTCAGTCTGATACCCCTATCGAGGAAATCCACCCGATGTTCCCACCAAGACGCCAGATGGTCACTGTCGTCGAGGGTCAGTACCAAGGCGCCCGGGTGCTGAGGGGAGCATCGTACACTACTGCTCGGGGCCCACGGGTCGGATATGTCCCAGACGACCCCCCAGTCTCTCTCAATGCCAGCACAGTAAGCGTCAAGGGACATGTCCCCGATGATCACCGGCTCTGGGTTCAGAACGCCACCCGTGAGAGTCTGCGCGATGAGCAACAGAACGATGGCCGCAATCGGGCTGACTCTTCGCACACCAACCGCTGACGCCCGCCAGCAATCATCCTTCCTCGCACCCATCGCCTGCATCTAGACTGAAGTCATGACAGTCCGGTCAGCCCCACGATGGCAGCCATTGCCGCCGTTCGGTCACCGAGGACTGCCGGCTGCTGCGAGGAACCATCGGTCACATCAGGTCGGCCACGGACTCGACGATGAGATCGGGCCGCTCTTCTGCCGGCAGCACCTCGACGTCCAGAACGGTCGATTCACCGGTCAGCACCAGCACCGAGCGAACCCCGGCCGCTTTCGCCATCGCCACATCGGTGTACAACCGATCGCCGATCATCGCGCAGGAGTCCGGTGCGACGCGGAGCGAGGACATCCTATGCAGAATCATGCTCGGCGACGGCTTCCCGCAGACATGCACCGGTCGAACACCGGTCGTCGCTTCGATGAGCGCGAGGAAAGCCCCGACGTCGGGCAGTCCGCCGCCCGGCGCCGGGCAGACGATGTCGGGATGGCTGGCGATGAGGGGGACCCCGGCGTGCAGGTGGGTGGTCGCGGCGGCCAATCGCTGATAGGTCATCTCGGTGTCATATCCGAGCACCAGCACCTCCGGTTCATCCTCCACCAAGGTGAATCCAGCCGACAAGAGCATGCTGCGCATTCCTGCCGTGCCGAGCAGGAACATCCGGTCGTGCCCGGCTTCGCGCAGATACGCGATCAGGTCATGCGTCGACAGCAGGATGTCGTCCGCTGTCACCACGACACCGAGTCCCTGCAGCCTCTCTACGTACTGGTCGACTGAACGGCTGCTGTTGTTCGACAGGAAGAAGCGACGGATGCCGCGGGCCTCGCAGCGTTCGAGGAATTCCAGTGCCCCGGGAATCAACCGGTCTCCGATATAGAGAGTCCCGTCGAGGTCGCAGAACACCGTCAAGACACCATCGAGTGATGCGTCCATCAGTCACTCACCTCAGAATAACATCAGTTTGATCAGTTGCCAGGGAGTTGCCACGTCCTCTTGAGCGGATTTAGAGGAGACCGCCAGTTCCAACTGGTTGCGAATCATCTCTCCCCTCTTGTTATCCCTGCTTGCCTTGCCCATGAACCAGTTCATCAAACGCCGCATCTTCACGAGTTTCTGCATCTTGTGGCTGTTCGTCATGACCGGGCCGAGGTTCTTCCACAGTTCGGTCTGGTAGTCGTGCGCCGCCTCTGACGGGAAACCGTCCGCGTGCTCGTCACGGTCGAAGTGCTCGATCAGCGTCTTCGCCGACACGAACGCTGGGTCGATCCCCTCTCCTGAAAAAGCGTTGACGAGGGTAGCTGAGTCTCCTACGCACCCCGCCCCTGCCATGGCTATGCGTCGCGGTTGGTAGCTCGGTGGGTTCTTTCTTGGAGAGCCGCAGGGAATCATGTGACCTATGCCGCTGCCCTCGACCATCTTGGCAGATTTGAACCGCTCCTTGAACTTAGGATGCTCCGCAATCACTTGCGCCTGCAGGGCGCGCAGTTTGGTTTTGTTCAGCTTCAACTCGCGCTGCAAAAGACCAATCCCCACATTACAGATCCCTTGCCCCCCTTGGTCACCTGCGCCAGAGCCAGGGCCAGGGCCCCTCACGGGGAATATCCAGAAGTATCCACCACCGAGATCACCACCGATGAAATGCAGTTCAATGGGTCCGGTTTCGCCACAGTCCATCTCCCAGTACTCCCTGTAGGCAGCGATGTAATGGTCATCGTCGCGCATCGGCTCTCCATGAGCCTCGGTGACAGTGCGAGATACGGGGCAGTTGTAGCCCCCCGCGCCGATGGTCAGAGGTGCTGTGAAGGTCATCACCTCATTGCCGCTGCGCGGACCACCGACGGTTCCTGACACACCGATGATGCGCTGCTTGTCGCCCTCGCCCACCATGTGCACCTCGCTCACAGGGAAGTCTTGAATCACCGCTCCACCGTTCTTGCGCACCAGTTCGACGGCTCGCTTGAAGAGGACGTAGTCGAACTGGAGTCGTGGAATCACCATACCGGCAGTGCGGTCGCCGATCCTGTCCGCAGGGAGTGGTATGGACACCTCCACCCCATTGGCGCTGGAGAAGATCATGTCGGTCACCTGGTAGCAAGGGGTCGCCTCGATATCGTCCTTGCACCCGAACGCCTGCACATGCATCAGGGCAGAGCCGCCTACCGCGTCACCGCAGGATTTCTGCCGGGGGAACACGCTCTTCTCGAGCAGCAGCACCCGGTGGCCCGCCATGCTGGCGTACATGGCGGCACCAGACCCACCAGGCCCGCCCCCGACGACGATGATGTCGTAGCGTCCGCCGTCCTCTGGCAGCGGTCCTGAGTCAATCGGCTCGGTCCACCAGTCAGCCATCCAAGACACCCCGTATATCTGCCGCCGGTCGGCCGCAAGCCTTCAATCGTTCTCTCGGAGCAGCAGTCCTCTTAGTGTCGGTCAGATTGATGCCACATCGCCTCCAGCGTGTGCCATGACCGCCGAGGTCGTGTTGCTCGAGACCACGCTTCCCGGTAAGTGGAATGAGGAACAGGTCATTGCCTTCGCCACCTCCCTCGTGGAAGCAGGTCTGGCCGCGTGTGTGCAGCGCAGGCGCATCGCCTCGACATATCGCTGGCGTGGTGAACTGTGCGACGAGAAGGAGTGGTGCCTGCGCCTGAAGACTTCTGAGTCATCGCTGCAGGAACTGGTGGTCGCGCTCGTGGCCGCGCACCCCTATGATGAGCCGCAGGTGGTGCATTGGCGCGCCGGAGCGAGCGACGGATACGCTGATTGGGTCGAGTCTGAGGTCGAGGAACCTGAGAAGGACGGCTGAGAACGACCGAGAATGCCTGGCAACGTCAGAGAGACGCGGAGCTTACAGTACCGGACTGGGCCGAGAACTCGGTCAAGCGTCCGGCAGTTCAGGAATCGTGCCAGTGATTGTGCGCAGGGCAGCCATCGCTTCGATGTACGCGTCGCCGCCAGAATCACCAGGATCATCCGCCCCAGAATCGCCCTCGATGGTCGCCAGCGAGACTTGCCAGAGCCTCTGCAGCGCCGGTGCCCAGTCGCTGCCCTTGTCTCTCGCCGCCTGTTCGAATCTCCACGCCTCCGAACCGTCACGGCCGTGCGCGACCAGCCACGCCCAGCCGAGCGCCGCTTCGGAATCGTCCTGCCGTTTGCGAATCGAAGCCATCGTAGAGCCGAGCCCCTCGGTGTGAGCCGCCGTTATCAGCCGGTGCGCGAAGCCGAGGACGCTTGGCAGCGAAGCGCCGCGCCATGGTAGTCGGGCGAGCCGTCGGCGGTTGCCGAGTTCCTCGTCGAGTGATTTCAGGAACGCGTTGAAGCCCTGGCCCTTGCGTCTGGGCCGATCGGCGACCTCGTCCGCTTCGTCCTCCTGCAGATCGAACATCTCACCGATGATGTGGCCTCCATGCTCGTCCCAGAGCGTGGTCAGCAGCGCGTTCGCGTTGACCTCCTCTATCCTCAGCACGTCATCGTGGAGGTCGAGCATCACTCCGTCCCGGCGGATGTGCAGTCCACCCTCCAGCGAATCGAGAGCGATGTGAACCGCCTGACGCTCGAGATCGCCACCATCGATGGCTGATGACCAGTCCTCACCCCGCTCGAACCAGCGTTCACCGACCATCACCCCGACGTCCCAGCAGCCGACGGCGGCCGCTCTGGCTTTGCCCGCCAGCTCGGAATCTTCGATCTCCATGTCCAGCCATGATCGCATCACTTCCGCCGTCGCCGCCGTCGCGCCCTCGGGCAGACTCCTTCCAGCCGGCCAGCCACCGGGTGCCCAGACCCATTCGGCCTCCGACATCGCCGACAACTTCGGCGGCAGCATGCGCAGCGATAGTGAAGGGATGAAGTTCTCTTTACTGCGCCTCAACTCCCTGGCCGACACGCCGACCACCGTACCGTCTTCCAAGGTCAGTCGGATCCATCCAGCACTGGTGGGCGACTGGTCGCGAACCTTCTCCTCATCGAGACCAGCACTCCACCAGACACCGTCACCAGACCGCAGTTCGATGGCTGCTGCCGCCAGCCCCTCATCGACCCAGCCATCTGGTGGCCTCGCCTTGACACCACTGCAGTGCACCCCGTCATCCGTCGTGAAGAACCAGAGTCCCGACTTGGCGTGTTCCTCCCAGACCAGTAGACGGAAGCGCGGGTCATGCTGGTTCTGCAGGCTGGCCTGATGGGCCGGCCGGCCGATGCCCCGGCGCACGTAACTCGTCTCACCGTAGACCGGGTGGTGGAAAATCGCCACCGTCTCATGTTCCTCCTCATTCGCCGCGAGCATGGTTCCCGCCAATGCCTGGGCGACGTTGTCGCCACGCCGCCTGACCATCCGTCGCCGCAACCATTTCCGGTCATTGCGCTTCTCGATGATATGTTTGACTTCCTTGATGGTCCGGACCAGAGGGTCGCGGCGTGGCCAACGGCCGTCGGCGGCTTTGTCCGGGATGATGTGGGCCGGCTCATCGAGCATCCTCTCCAAGTTGCGCAACAACCTCTTCTGGATGGATTCAGACGCCTTCTTGATGCCGCGCATCCTGACCCGCTTATGCTTGTCCTCACCTGGGAAACGCACCTGTGCAGGACCGGCCATGGGGATGCCTCGGGGCGGTCCGAGCCGGGCATCTCGCTTGAGTCCGCCGGCCGGGCAAGCGAATCTATCGCCAGCGTTTTAGGGCCTGC
>CAUZSY010000007.1:0-21264 GCA_963582725.1 Candidatus Thalassarchaeaceae archaeon | reverse complement strand
GGAAGATGGCGAGATATTCTGGTCGCTCGGTCTCGACGGTTCGGCCGACTCGGTCGAGATAGCTGAAGACGGCTCGGTCTGGGTGACCAGCGCCGTCTATGACATCGAATTGAACGATTTCATCGAATCGGCGTGCACGCTGGTCAGCCCGACCGGCGAGGTCAGCGGCCGCGCGGTGTTCGACGAACGGCCGTGGCACCTCGAGGTGAGGGGTGAAGACGCATTGCTCGGCCTCGGCCGGCCGCGCAGCGGTGGACTCATTCTGTGTGCCTGCACAGAAACCGATGGTGAGGGTGGCAAGGCCGAGGCTGGGGGTGCCGACGGAGATGTCGCAGAAGACCTCGATCGCCTCTCCGCGGTGCGCTTCGACCTCGGGGAATCTCCGGTCACCTGCGGCGTGGCCGGTCGTGAACACACCGTGTTCGGTCACGCTGACGGTGGCTTGACGGCGATACCTGCTACTTTCGAAGAGGCGGTCGAGGTGACGCGCCCGTTCGAGGCCAGAACCGCCGCGATAGACGGGCTGATCTGCACCGAATCGGGCGTCGCTGTGATCGATGAGGAGGGCGTGCTGTCACATCTCTCGGTGAAAGGGTCGGTACTCTGGACGGCCGAGCTGCCCGGCGGAGAGGACCCGATGACCGAGGGGCCTTGCTCGAATGACCCCCGGGATCGAGCCGTGTGGGCGACCGCCTGGACCGGCAGCGAGGCGACGCTGGCATCATTCGGCCACGCGAGAGGCGAGCAGCAGACGTGGTTCACCGAATCGGCCCGCATCCGAGCCCTCGCGGCGGACGGAGGTCATCTCGCGGTCGGACTCGACGACGGACGCATCCACCTGCTCGAACGCGGACTGCTGGTCCGGCGGCTGACGGCCGACGGCGAAGGCTCCAGCACTGAGAATGGTGCCGGCACAGAGGCGGAATCAGCCGACGAGAGGGGTGGCCTTGCATCGATGGATGAGGGCGATTCCGGACCGAGGGCCGAGGACGATGACGAGCGGCGACGAGCGATGCGGGAGAGGCTGAGATCGCTGCGAGAACATCGTTCCTGATTGTTCGTGATAATACAATTGTTAATTTCCCTGCCGATACTCCCCCAAGGCGGGCTGTGGAGTGGAAAAAGGGGTGATATGGGGGTTGCTTCCACTCGAAACGGGGTGGTTAATCGAAAGGTTAATGAGCCACTCTCCCCTTTGGTGACTTTGCCGCTCCGGTGGAGTGGTGTGGCGGCCTTTGGGTCGCTGCGGGACTCCGGTCCGGAAACCGCTCCGAAAGGGCGGCGACCGGCCGCTCGGGCGACCGGGCGACCGACCGGTGGATCTGAAGCTTCGGCGGAAGATACACCACGGGTGGAATCATCGCTTCGGCGAAGAGGAAGCCCAACGGTGGAACCGACCACTTCGGTGGAAGGCGAAGCCGCTGACGGAACGACCACCTCGGTGGAAGTGAAGTCAGAAAGGTCGAAGCAGCACTCCGGTGCAGCAGAGACCACCGGGCATCGACTGAAGGCTTCGGCTGGAAGTCGAAACGAACGAAGGGGCTTCGGCACTCGAGTTCGGCCGAAAGGGGAAGCCGTTCGCGGTGGAACCCGACGGGCCCGGACCCTTCCGGGAAGCGAGAGACGCCTTCGGGCGACAATCGCACGGGACCAGGGCACTCGTGCCCGAATCCCTTACCGGACGGTGGAAGTGAACCCCTCGGGGAGAGCGGAAACCGTGTGACTGAAACCTCCTCGGAGGATGAGGTCGCAACCCCTGCGGAGTCGGATAGGGGGGGGACGCCCCCACAGCAGAACCCCCCTGTTCGCTCCCAACTTCTCTCGAAGAGAATGCGCGGAGTCCGCTGCCTTCTCGCTAAGAATCGTTCCGGTGCGCTAGCGCCGTCTGGCTCCGGTTTCCGAGCCGTTCGTTTCGCGCCGAAGCCGCGATGCGGCGCGCACTCTGTGAGACGAGAATCATCCCCCGGGACCGGTCATGTCCTCGGGTCTGACCCACTCATCGAACTGTTCGTCGGTCAGCAGACCGAGTTCGAGCGCCGAAGCGCGCAGAGTCATCCCCTTCTCGTGCGCGTTCTTCGCGATCTTCGCCGCCGCATCGTAGCCGATATGGTCGTTCAGCGCCGTGACCAGCATCAACGAGTTCTCCAGATGCACCTGGATGGTCGCCTGATTCGCAACCAGTCCCGCGACGCAGCGATCTGTGAAGGCGTGGCAGGTGTCATGGAGCAGTCGGATGGAATGGAGCAGGTTGTGGATCATCATCGGCTTGAAGACATTCAACTCGAAGTTGCCCTGACTGCCGCCCACGGTGATCGCTGTGTGGTTGCCCATCACCTGACAACAGACCATCGTCATCGCCTCCGCCTGGGTCGGATTCACCTTTCCCGGCATGATCGAGGATCCGGGTTCGTTGGCCGGCAGCGACAGCTCGCCGAAACCGCAGCGCGGACCTGAGCCGAGCCAGCGGATGTCATTGGCGATCTTCATCAGGTTCGTCGCGAGGGTGTTCAGGGCGCCGCTGGTGGCGACCACCGCGTCGTGCGCCGCGAGTTGCGAGAACTTGTCCGGCGCCGTGACGAACGGCAGACCGGTCGCTTCAGCGATGTGGCCGGCGACCTTCTCGGCGAAGTCCGGATGAGCGTTCAGTCCGGTGCCCACCGCGGTGCCACCGAGCGCCAGTGAGAACAGGTCACCGAGCGAGAACTCGATGCGACGCAGGTCGGCGTCAAGCATCGCGACATAGCCGCCGAACTCCTGGCCGAGCGTCAGCGGCACCGCATCCATCAGGTGGGTACGGCCGATCTTGACGATGTCCTCGAACTCGGCCGACTTGGCGGAAAGTCCGTCGCGCAGGTGGCGGATGGCCGGCAGCAGTCCATGGCTGATGCTCTCGGCGGCGGAGATGTGCATCGCTGTCGGGAAGGTGTCGTTGCTCGACTGCGCCTTGTTGACGTGGTCGTTAGGATGCACCGGCTCCCTGGAACCGAGTTCGCCGCCGGCCATCTCGATGGCTCGGTTGGATATCACCTCGTTGCAGTTCATGTTGGTCTGGGTGCCGGAACCGGTCTGCCAGATGCGCAGCGGAAAGTGGTCGTCGAGGTCGCCCGAGATGACTTCCTCGGCCGCAGCGATGATGAGTTCCGAGATATCGGCATGAATTGTGCCGAGATCCCGATTGGTCTGAGCGGCGGCTCGCTTCAGGATGCCGAAGGCGCGGATCATTTCTCTCGGCATCCTGTCATCACCTATGTCGAAGTTGATCAGGGAACGTGCGGTCTGGGCTCCCCAGTAGCGGTCGGCCGGCACTTCCAGCTCGCCGAAGGAGTCGACTTCGATGCGTGCATCGTCGCTCATCGCACTCCCCTCACCACTCTACCGTGCTCGGCCCCTCAAAATGCTGACGAGGATTCAATCTGGTCGAGTGGACTCCGGAAACGACCTGTTCCCTGCGCCTTCCCCTCAGCCGTGCTGCATGTCCGGACCTATTCCCATGCTCATCTCGCCGGTCGCCCACACGCCCCTATACATCAGAGTCGTCTGGAACGGCAGCGTCCAGCGGCCGTCGGCCGTGACCGCTATCAGTCCACCACGGCCGCCGAGCGGCCGCACCTCGTCGAGGACACGCGTGGCGCAAGCATCGAGGCCGTCGCCGGTCAACTCGAACAGGACCGCCATACGGTGCGCCGCGACGGTCCGGATGAAGGCCTCACCGACGCCGGTGCAGGAGACGGCGGCGCGCGGGTCGGCCCAGGTACCGGCACCGATGATCGGCGCGTCGCCGATGCGGCCGGCCGGCTTGCCGGTCATCCCGCCGGTACTGGTCGCCGCCGCGAGTCCGCCCGACTCATCGAGGGCGACCGCACCGACGGTGCCGAAGGCCTCGGGCTCTTCGAAGCCCTCGTCCGAGAATTCGATGCTGACCCTGTCGGTCAGATCGTCGTCGGCACCTGTTCGGTCGTCTGCGGTTCCGCCGGCCTCGTCGCCTTCCCCATGCTGCCTCGATTCGCCGGCATCGTGGTCGAGCATCGCGCCGTCGTCCTCGTCGGTCGAACCGGGTCTGCCTCGGCCGGCTCGCCACTTGCGCAGTTGAGCGGTGCGAAGGGCGGTGCGCAGCCAGTCCTGAGTCACCTCCTCGACGCCGTGGCCGATGGCGAACGAGTCGGCAGCGTCGCCGTTGAGCATCACCGGCCAGCCACCTTCCAGCAACTCGCGGGCAGCCCGAATCGGATGGCGGATACGTCGGACATCGATGACCGACCCGGCAGCGCCGTCGGAGCCGCGCATGATGCTCGCATCCATCGTCACGCCACCGTCCGCGGCGAGCACCGAACCGCGGCCGGCGTTGAACAGCGGCTCGTCCTCCAGCATCTCGACCGCGCGGGTCACCGCCTCCAGAGCGTCGAGGTCACCAGATTGCAACCGGCCGCCCATCTCTTCGAGCACGGATCGAATACTGGCGAGCCGTTGCGGATCGAGTTCGGTCGGCCCGCCCCACGGACCGTCGCCGCCGGCACCGCCATGGATGAGCAGCACCGCCATGCGGCGCGTCCCGACGCGCCAGACCTTCACCGTTCGCCCTGCTCCGGTCTCTGGGACTCAAGCGAGGCGGGTGATAGAATCAATCCGCTGTGGGGTTCGCGGCCGGTCGCCCGAGCCGGTCGACGTGGCCTCGATCGTCCGAACCACATCCATCCCCTCGACCACCCGGCCGAACACCGGATGGGCGGACTGTGATTGGTTGTCGAACCAGTCAAGGAACGAGTTGTGCTGGGTGTTGACGAAGAACTGCGAGCCGCCGCTGTTCGGCGAGCCGGTGTTGGCCATCGAGAGTGTGCCCGGTTCGTTGCTGAAACGCTCCGTCAACTCGTCCGGTATGTTGCCGCCGCGGTCGCGGACGATGACCTGGCCATCGCTGGTCGTGTAGGTGCCGCCACCCTTCGGCCCGCCGGTGCCGGCGTTGCTAGCGTCAGGGTTGGCGCTGTGCGGACAGCCTCCCTGCAACATGAAGCCCTCTATGACACGGTGGAAGTGCAGGCCGTCGTAGTAGCCCTCCTCGGCCAGTGCGAGGAAATTGCCGGCGGTCACCGGCATCGTGTCGGTGAACAGTTCGATGGTGATATCGCCGGCGCCGGTGCTCATCAGGACTCGTGTCGTCATGACTTCGTCCAGCCGGGTGCCGCTCTTAGCCCCATTCCCGACCGTTCACCTGAGTGAGCCCTCAAAGTTCTCTCCGAGCGGTGAACGCCATCTGCAGGCGGAATGCTCACTTCAGTCGGCGGTGATGTCCGAGCGGGTCAGCAACGGCAGCAGCGGAACGCCGGCGGCTGCGAACGCTTCGCCGCCGCCCTCCTCGCGGTCGAGGATGGTGATGCAGGCGATGACCTCGCAACCGGCCGCTTCAAGGCGAGCCGCGGCTGCCAGAGCCGAACCGCCGGTCGTCGTCACGTCTTCAAGGATGACGCAGCGATCGCCCGGGCGTAAGGTGCTGCCCTCGATGCCCGGCGGGTTGCCGGTCTTGCGGCCGCCGCGCCCCTTCGGATGCTTGCGGATGATGAAGCCACGCAGCCGACTGCCTATGGCCGCCTTGGCGATGGCGATGCCGGTCAGCGGCACGGCGCCGAGTTCCAGGCCGCCGATGGCATCGACTCCGTCGAGGCCGGCGATGGCGTCGTGGATGAGAACGCCGAGCAGGTGAGCCGATTCTGGCTCGCACATCACCGGCTTCATGTCGAAGAAGTGCGGTGAGGTGCGGCCGGAGGCGAGGTTGAACGGGGAGTCCGGAGAATGGAGGTATGCAAGGTCGCGAACCTTCTCTATCAGCGCGACGCGGGCGGCTTCGGCTGTGGTCTGATCGGCCATCGTGCTCGACACCGAGGTTGGGGGGGCGCTGGATGAAGGTTGCCGCCGGCGCGACGGGTGGAGTGAACAGCGGTGTCCATCGATGGAGGAGGTCAATCGACGAGGTCGGCCGGAGTGTTGATGGACGCCCGGCGATGGAACTTCGGCTGCCGGCCGAGGCGAGGCGAGTCAATATGGTCGAAGATGGACGGAGCGTCGTATCCGCTCACGATGCCGAGCGGGCTTTGAAGGATATCGAGCACTATCACGACGCCCTCGATGCGCGCTGTGACGAAGTGTATCGAATCGCTGGTGAGGCGCGATCGAAGGGTCTCGACTTCACCGACGCCGTCGAGATCCCGCGGGCCGCCGATCTGGCTGGCCGCTGCGAGAAACTGCTAGAGCCGTATCTCGATGGGCTCTACATCGCGGATGACATCAGGACGAAACTGGCTCTGGAATCGCGTGAGATCGCCTCGATCCAGATGGGTACGGAGGTCGCTCAGAGAATGATGGAGAGAACGGGGAATCTGCAGGCTTCCATCGACGCAGGCCTTCGGGTGGGTCTAGCCATCCTGACCGAAGCCATCCTCGTCGCCCCTCTGGAGGGCATCGGCAGAGTGCAGTTGCTGAACAACATCGATGGTTCCTCCTTCCTCTCGATCGACTTCTGCGGCCCGATCCGAGCCGCAGGTGGCACGGCTCAGGCTCTCGCCGTGCTGATCGGCGACATGATCCGCCGAGACATGGGGCTGGCCAAGTACGAGCCGACGACGCCTGAGGTCGAGCGGGTCAAGGAGGAGTTCGGTCTCTATCGATCGGGGTTGCAGTACCGACCGACCCCAGCCGAGATCGAGACCATCGTTCGCTCCTGTCCCGTGATGGTGAACGGTGAGGGGACCGAGCGAGTGGAATGCTCCGGTTATCGTGAAGTCCGGAACATCGACGGCGCCAGGGTCCGTGGAGGGGTGTTACTGGTAATCGGCGAAGGGCTCTGTCTGAAAGCGCCGAAGATACAGCGTTACATCGATGCACTGAACATACCCGGCTGGGAGTGGATCGCTCACTTTGCAGCCAAGGGGAAGAGGGGAGGGAGCGGTGACGAAGATGCGTTCAGACCGCGCGCCGTGAAGCCGAACGACCGCTACATGGCTGACATCATCGCCGGCAGACCGGTGTTCGGTCAGCCATCGGTGGCCGGCTCGTTCAGGCTGCGATATGGTCGTACGCGCGCTTCCGGTCTGGCCGCCGCCGGCATCAATCCCACGACCATGCACGCGATGGGCGGGTTCCTCGCTGTAGGCACCCAGATGAAGATCGAACGGCCTGGCAAGGCGTGCGCGGTGACGCCCTGCGACGACATCGATGGTCCGGCCGTGCTGCTGACCGACGGTCGCTATGGCCGGATCGACGATGTCGATTCGTGGCACGCCGTTGAAGGCAGGGTCGCTACCATCTACGACGCCGGCGAACTGGTCATCGGCTTCGGCGAGTTCCTGGAGAACAACAAGCATCTGCTGCCTTCGGCATACAATTCCGACTGGTTCGCCAGCGACCTCCTCCAACGCCTCGATTCCGAGGCGGCGATCGAAGAACTGATCGCCTGCCTCGGCATCGAGAGAGCCGGTCTGCCGGACGGTGTCCCTACCGACGCGTCGCCGATCGCCGCAATCGAGCCGGAACAGGTCGTTCCGCAAGCCTGGCAGGGTCGGGACTGGCATCGAGCCCTGCGTTCCATCCAGATACCTTGGTCAGCCGTCCGACCGCTTTTCGAGCGGTTCGGCACCGCCGTTCCACCACCTTGGAACCCGATGTGGTCGGACCTGCCCATCGAACTCGTACCGAGTCTCATCGAGGTGCTGCAGACTGCCACCATAGAACCCGCGGAAAGGCGTTCGAATGACGAGGCTGACCCCGGCTCAGCCCTGCTGCCAGCACCGATGCAGCGACAGATGAGGTTGCGTGGCGCTGCAAGGGGCTGGACCAGGCCGCAGCGGATCATCGGCAGCGCCCCCGAGAGGGACAGGCGGGCGAGGCCGGAGAAGAAGATGATCAGGCGTCCCATGGAGGAACCAACGACCGTGGCCGAACGAGACGTGCCCGGGGAGGTGGCGATGCCGAGAGCACTCAGAGGCGAGTGGCCGTGGAGTCTGGGTCTAACCGAACACGGCGTCGTCAAGGCAGCGCTGATGGCGCTCGGCGTCAGACATCGTCACGACCGTGATGATATCGTCGTCGAACACGGCTGGCCGGCGCTGCTCGACGGGCTCGGTCTGTTCGTCGAAGAGGGTGCCGAGCGGGTCGGCGTGCGAGCCGATGCGACCACCATCGCAGACCAGAGAATAGTCAAGATCGCGGCCGCGCTCGACACCGTCCGAGATGAGGAGCGTCGCTCCGAGAGATTGGAAGAGGAGCGCTCAGTGAAACGAATAGAGGCTGAGACGGTGGCTCGGCAGCGGGCCGAGACCATCGAAGCGACCGAGATAGCGGGTGATTCGGCGGCGGCCCTCATCGAAGATCCGGGGCCGAATGACCCGGACCTCCACCGAGCCGCTCTGAGTCTGCTCGACGAGGATGCCGTCGATGGATCGCTCTGGCTGGTCAGGCGGGCCAGCAGCCTGCGCTGGGAGGACGCCGTACCGAGCCGCATAGGGGCCCGTATGGGGCGGCCCGAGAAGGCCGCTGCGAGGCAGATGAAACCGCCGCCTCACTCACTGTTCCCGATCGGCAATGATGGTGGCCCCCAACGGCTGCTGAACGTCGCGGCGAGCCAGGGCAGCGTCCGGGTCCAGCTGGCTCGCCGGCGGTGTCTCGAATGCGGCCTCGACACCTCGTTCATCCTCTGTCATCACAGGCCGGATCCAGAACAGGCCGTGGAGTGCGGTGGTCGTACGGAATCCGTCCACGAGCCGGGCGATGAGATGCGCCGCCGACGGGGTCAGTTGACCACCGTGCCACTGAAGGACATACTAGAGGTCAAGCGGCGCAGTCTGGGGCTCGACAGACTGCCCAAACGAATCAAGGCGGTCAAGGGTCTGATGTCGCACGCGCAGGTTCCCGAGCCTTTGGAGAAGGGCATCCTGCGTGCTCATCACGAATTGTACACGTACAAGGACGGCACCATCAGGTTCGACATGATCGACGTACCGGTCACCCACTTCCGGCCGTGCGAGATTGGCACCTCATACGAACGACTGCACGACCTCGGCTACACGCATGACATTCGCGGTGAGCCGCTGACATCGGATGAACAGATCCTCGAACTGCTGCCACAGGACTTCATCCCCTCGATCAAAGCGGAACGACAACTCGTCCAGACCTGCATCTTCATCGACGACCTTCTGATTCGTTATTATGGGATGGAGCCTTACTATCATGTAGAATCAAAGGAGGAGCTCGTGGGCCATCTGGGCATAGCCCTCGCCCCGCACACCTCGGGAGGCGTGCTCTGCCGTTTCATCGGGTGGACGAATGCGTCGGCTGGTTATGCACACACCCTGTTCCACGCTGCGAAGAGGCGCAACGCGGATGGCGACGAGGATTCCGTCATGCTGTTGCTCGACGGATTGCTGAACTTCAGCAGGGTCATCCTGCCATCGACCAGGGGCGGCCAGATGGACGCGCCGTTGACGCTGTCGACGAGGCTCAACCCTATGGAACTCGACAAGGAGGCGCTGAACGTCGATGCCGGATGGTCGTATCCAGCCGCTTTCTACGAACGGAGCCTGCAACAGCCGCATCCGAAATCGGTGCAGGACCTGGTCGACACGGTCGGTGACCGACTCGGCACGGTCGGCTCGGTGCGCGGCTACGGCTACACGCACGAGTTGTCGGCCCTCGATGCCGGACCGCGCAATTCGGCATACAAGACGCTGGGCTCGATGATCGACAAGATGAACGCCCAGCTGGAACTCTGCCAGACGCTGCGAGCGGTCGATGTCAGGCGCGTCGCCTCACAGGTCATCGAGTCGCACTTCCTGCCCGACCTGCGAGGCAACCTCGTCGCCTTCACCAGACAGAAGATCCGCTGCGTCCGCTGCGGCACTTCGTATCGACGAATGCCGCTGGCCGGCAAATGCATCACCGAGGCGAAGACCCGAGGAGGGTTGCATGGATCGAGAGAGGGAGATAGTCGGAGGTGTGGCAACAATCTGGTGTTGACGGTGTCTGAGGGTGCGGTCCGCAAGTACATCCACGTCATGCAGTACGTCATCGACACGTTCGGCATCGACGATTACACCAGGCAGCGATTCGAATGGTTGACCGACAGCGTAGAATCGCTGTTCGGCAATGACAAGGTGACCGTCTTCACCCTAGACGACTTCCTCTGATGCAGCCAGCCCCGGGTCGCTGGTCCCATGGTGGATTCAGGTCAGCCGGGAGGGGCTGGATGATGTTTCGGCCTGAGTGGTCGAGAGGGCTCAGAGGGCTCAGAGGGCTCAGGCCGGTGGTGAGACGCGCGCGCCGACGAGGAAGCCGAACACCGGCAGCATCAGGCTGGTCAGTAGCACCACGAAGATGGTGCCGCCGTCTATGGTCCACGCCTCGTAGCCGATCGATTCCTGGATGAAGCCGAGCGCCACGCCGGTGGCGATCATCAGGATTATTCTCGGGCCAGCGACCAGCCCGCCGATGATGGCGCCTGTGATGCGACCGGTGATAGCGGCACCGCGCAGCACCAGGATGATGGCCAGCAGCAGGCAGAGATTGACCGGCCAAGCGGGGAATACCGACTGAAACGCCGGGAACGAAGCGAATCCGAGCAACGGTGCCGGCAGCATGTACAGTAGCCTCGTCCGGACACCCGAACCGTGCACCGCCCGCAGCGCTCGGCCGAGCGCCACGGGATCCTCGAACGAGGCGATAACACCCGGTACATCGCCGCCCGAAGCCTGTATTCGGACATCGAGATCGGCCGCGATCTCCATCACCGACGCGTCCTTCACCTTGCCCGAACAGCCGCCCATGCCCCGCCGCAGTCGGCGCAGGAAGTCATCGATCATCTGCTGACTCATTCAGAGTCCTCCAACAGTCCTTCGAGGCCATCCGCAAGTTTTCGCCACGCCTGCGAGAGGATGGTCAGACGCTCCTGACCCGCATCGGTCAGAGTGTAGTACTTGCGCGGTCGGATCGCGCCCTCGTCCT
The DNA here is from genome assembly GCA_963582725.1 of Candidatus Thalassarchaeaceae archaeon. Taxonomy (GTDB): domain Archaea; phylum Thermoplasmatota; class Poseidoniia; order Poseidoniales; family Thalassarchaeaceae; genus CAUZSY01. The sequence goes on along the minus strand of CAUZSY010000007.1, from coordinate 10,281 downwards.
GTCGCCATTCGCTGACCAGAACCCCTTTCTTCTCGAGCCGATGCAGGGCCGGGTATAGCGCCCCTTCGGTCAGTTCGAGACCGCCGTTGGTCGCCTCTGCTAGACCCGGCAGAATGCCTCCGCCGAAACACGGCGAGCGACCGAGGAAGGCGAGCAGAGCGAGTTCCAGAGCGCCGCGACGGAGTTCCGTCACCGGGTCCTTGCGCCGCGCCATTCCCATTCTCCCCACCGCGTCGCAGCCGCCGGCTCGTCATAGTTTTCTCTCCCGACCTGTGGAGCCAGAAGTGGACCGCACCTCCGCAGCCGTGACTCCGAGCACGCTTATGGGAAAGGACACGGTCTTCGGTTCGGTGCACCGCCCGGGCGACTGCCACGGTTCGGACAATTGAACGCCCCCCTCAGAATCCATTCTGACCTGGTTGATGGGGGTGGCCGGGCTGACCGGTCTGAGGTTGGTTCTGTGTCGCTGTGCCGATCATGGCGACGCCACCGCCCATCGTCGGCACCACCGCTGCCGAGGTAGCTCCTTGGAGACGTCGCTGACCGGCGGCGTGCGCCTCCAGCACATCCTTGTGCTTTCGTCGACGGCGCATGACGGCGACCATGCCGAGGGCTCCGAGCAGACCTACGACGACGAACTGCAGGCCGACGATCTCACCCGAGAGGAGGGCGTTGCCGAGCTGAATGACATCTATCGAAGCGGAATAACCCGGGTCGTGGAAAATGTGGGAAGCCGCCGGATAGATGGCGCCGCCGAGCGCGATGTAGAGCGATCCGGCAGTGAGGTCGTTGCGCTCGTAGAACGACTCGGAGGCGTGCAGCTGGAAGGTGACGTTCACCGTCGTCGTGTTCGTCGCATCATCTCCGACCTCCGCGCTGTCGACCCAGTGCAATCGGTCTGGAACCTTGGTGTAATTGTGCCGCCACTCGACATTCGTGCCGCTCACCTCGTTGACGCCGCGCATGTCCGCGACGCCGAGCACGACCTCGTCCTCATCATCGCTGTCGTACGCCATCCGCTCGTCGAAGTCGCCGGCGACGTCATCGATGAAATCGGCTATCAGACCGAAGGTGAACGAGCCGCGAACGATGACACTCTCGACCATCAGCAGGGAATCATCACTGTGGAAGTCCCACCCTTCGATCAGTTGGTCGTACTTGAAATCGGTATTCACCCGGACGCCCGACCAGGTCAGGTTCTGCTGCGGCCCGACATCTGTTATAGTCCACGGGATCCGGTCCGCCAGGCTGTCTTCCTCGGTAGCGTTCTCGGCCGTCGGGTTCGGGTCCAAGGAGACGTCCCACCAGGGAATCACCTCGTCGATGACCTCGTCGATCTCGACGCCGAGATGGAAGGTGTAAGATATCATCTCGACTTCATCTCCCGAATCGGTCAGCCACCACCCACCACCGTCGTAATCGACATCCGTAGCCTGCAGGGTGAAGTTCCAACCCATCTCGTTACCGTCGCTCCACTCCTCGATGCCGTCATCGGTCATCCTCCAGACCAGATTCGACAGGTCGACCGCCGCGTGAACGTCCTCGGCGCTCTGCAGATCGAAGTCGGACAGTCCCTCGCCGCTCCTCGTGTAGTCGAACAGCCCGTTGCCAGAGGTGTTGGAGGGATCGCCCGGTGTGCCGGTGTCCTCGAATTCGAGGATGTGGGCGAGACTGGTCGCGAAGATGGTCGCCAGCGGCAGTGGCACTCCGGGCGTCGACATACCCTCGACCGGGAAGTCGTTCAGGTTGACGCCGCCGAGATACTGCACCTCCAGCGCCGCGATGGTTACCGGCCCGGGGTTGGCCTCGCTGCCCCAGCAGACGGCGAAGTAGGAGAATCGGTTGGTCATGTTGAGCATGAAGAAGTCGCCCATGCACCAGTCATCGACCTCGCCGTCGTTGTCGTCGAACGCGTCCACGAGTCGGATGTTCTCGCCCGCCCCTTCACTCGTTATCACCGAGACATGGTCTCTCGGCAGCATGCTCCGGTCCGACTCGAAGTCGGCCGCGGCGGCCGTCGCGATCGGCCCCAGCAGGGCGGCCAGAGCATCGTCGATGCGTTCGTCGCCGGTCTGCCATTCGATGCTCGGCGCCGCGAGGGTCGCCAGCAGCATCGTCGTAAGCAGCAGCACAGGGCGGGTCATGGTCGTCGTTCGGGGGGTTGGTGTCGGGTTCATCCGGGTCGCCTCTTCCAACCCTTGTGTTGCAAGGTTGATATGAACCTTGTGACGCAAAGCATCAATGATGAGTGGCTTGTACGATGTCATGAAATCGCCGTGAGTTGCTTTGTGTCCAACGAAAAATGGTGGGGGGATGTGATTGGGCGATATCTGTTCTCGTCGTCATGCCCAAGCGTGGCCGCGCGCGTGGCGGCCATCGCTCGCAGTCATCACTCGCGTTGGAACAGTCGGCGCATCAGGTCGCCCACCGTCCTTATCTTCGGGTCTATCTTCGGTTCGCCTCGAAGATGGCTCAGGTCGCCTTCGCCCAGCCTCTCCTCGAACGGGCGCGTGTCATCGGCGGCGAGCAACTGCTCATCGCCGATCTCGTCGACGCTCTCGTCGGCCCATGCTCGCCTGCGCATCCGGCTGTCGAACTCTAGGTCGCCGCCGCTGGTCTCCGGTACCAGCAGGTCTTCGACATCGACCGCGTCGCCACCCTCGATCGACCGGTTGAGTTGTCGCCACTCCTCACGCCGACGTTGCTCGTGCAGGGAGACGTTTCGAATCCGGCTGGCGCGCCGCTTCTCCAGCCATCGCCGCACCACCTTATCGGAGATGAACAGCAACGCGCCGAGGATGTTGAAGAAGATGTACCCTTCCTGAGAGATGGGTTCGAACACCCACATGTCAATGCTGACCTCGCCAGACACCGCATCGTGCGCCGGCACCACTTTGGAGCCGTTCCGGCTGACGGATGTTCGCAGCGAATGCGGGCCGCCGGTCCAAGCCACCTCTATGTCTGGACACTGGCTGCCGGTCTCACCGCTCCAGAGCTGCTCGATGCTGCCGGCTGGATCGGTGTGACTCAGCGTGATGTTGCTCGCCTCGATGCCCTGCTCTGCGTCATAGTCACAATAGATGACCAATCGCGTCGTTCTGCCCAGATCGAACATGTCGGGCACCGATATCGTGTCCGTCAGCACCAGCGAACCGTCGTGCGACATCACATCGACGGTCGACTTCGTCCTCAGCGCGCCGGTCCAGATGGCGTTCAGCAACAGCCAGGTGATCAGCACGGTCAAGCCGTTGAGCCTCACCCCAGACCTGCTCTCGGACGAAGTGTCATCTCGACGACCTTCCCCCGCCGTCAACCCAGCCACCACCCCATCAACCGTTCACTCCGGCGCTCGAACGTCCTCGCCATCAGTCGGCGTCGCGCCGTCCATCTGCAGACCGATGATGCGGAACACCTCGGCCATCCATCGGAGCTTCTGAAGTTTGCGAACCGGATCGGTCGAACCTGACCAGCGACCGACCATGTCGGTACGGTGACCTATCAGGCGCAGTCGAGCGGCATCTACGTCGAGCGAAAGGGCGAGGCAGGCTGCTCGATCACCATCGGTGAAGCCGCCGGGATTGAAGGCGCCCGGGATGTCGGACGGAGTCTGGTGGGTGATGACCAGCGGACCTGGTGGGCTCAACCGAGATTCGCGGTCGGGGGCAGGGCCGCTGTTGGTGGTCGGTCCACTGCTCTGCATAGGTTCACTGCCCGGTACCGGCTCGCCGTTCGAGCCGGTCACACCAGCTGATGGGCTGGATGCCGCCGACGCGGTGACAGAATGCGCGGTGGTGAGACGGTCGATGACGGCCGACCAGTCGTCGATGTTGTCAGCGTGCGCGTGCAGGACGAACGGCAGACCTGCGGCGATCGCCGCTCGTATCGCCTCATCGCCGCCGTCGCCATCGCTGACGAACGCGACGGTGGCCGACAGGGCGGCGGTGCTCTCGGCCGCGGTCGCCTCGAGGAGAGCCCCGAGCGCACCGTCGGCGACGATCAGCAGGGTGCCGGACGCGACCGCTCGCCGGACTCGGCTCGGCTCGGCTGCGGCGCCGATGACCGCCACTTCACCGTCGTGTTCGGCGAGGCGCCGCCGCATCGAAGCGAGCGTCGCCGTCTGGTCGATCTCGAACGGCAGGCGGCTGACCGCTGCCACGAGTAGTTCAGCACTGGCGCGGTCCGCTTCGACCTGCCAGCCGAAATATCGCCGGATGTCATCCTGGATGCTGACCAGCGCATCGGCGACATCGCTGACGCTCCGAGTGGCACCGGTGGTGGTCGAGACGCCGTGCACGCCTGAAAGGTCGATTCGTCAGTGTTCAAGAACCCTGCCGCCGAGTGGTCGGGGGGAGGGGCGCCGATGCCAATGCCACGGACTCATCCAGCAATCGACGATCGAGCGGTGCTGTCGCGCTATCCATTCCTGCCACAGGCGACCGAGCATGTGCGAGCACTGCTGCTGCAGAACGATATCAGCATCGAAGGACTTGTCGAAGAGCCGTGGTTGGTGGAAGTCCGCAACAGAGGAGGTCTGCGGGTGAAGGAATCGATAATCCATGAGGAGGGAGTCGATGCGAGCACCGTTCTCGACCTGTCGAGCGAAGTCGGCCAGATGACGGAATCACTCTCGTTCCTGTACGCCATGCTGCTGGTCTGCGCCTCGTTCGACGACCGGTTGCTGGCTCGCTGGGCAGAGGGCGAAGCGAGTCGTGGCGATTCCCTGTTCGGTGAGGACGACAGTCATTTCGAGGTTCTCGCGAAGACCTATCTCAGCGATATTCGAATCGTGCGGCAGGAGAGCGGTAAGCCGGTCTGGGCGATTCCAGTCGCTGATTTCATTGAACTGTGTCCCCGCATCTCGGGCGACTACTGGCGGTTGCCGAATCGCCCGGTCGAGCGCGGATGGGTGCACATGGACCCGACTGGCGATGAATCGAGCCAGCAACGGGTCTCGCGGCTGTTGAAAGAGAGAATCCGCCGCGACCTGCTGGCTCGCTGCGCCGAGCGGATGGACAGGATGGACGATCGTTTCGCGGGTCTGTTGGCGGAACAGGCCGGCGAGGTGGTAGGGGTGCTGCAGGCGCAAGCCGCGCACAGGGTCGAGTTGAGCGGCGCCGAGCCCGAGGACTGGCCCCCATGCATGGCCAACGCCGTGCTAGAGTTGGCGAGCGGCGTGAATGTCAATCATGTCGGTCGTGTCTTCCTCGCGGCGATGTCCTCTGCGATAGGTCTGGAGAGGTCGCAGTGCACCGGTTTCTTCGCCGGTGCGCCGGACTACGACCCCGACACGACGCGTTATCAGGTGGACCATGTCTACGATGGTGGGTACACGCCGCATGGCTGTCAGACACTGAAGATCAACGCTCGGTGCCCGGTCGCCCCAGGTGAGGACTCATTGTGCGACCAGGAGTGGATGACCCATCCGCTGAAGTACCTCAGGGTGAAGCAGCGACGACACCGAGACGCTCCACCCGACGACGCAGTGGATAGTGGTGTGGAACAGGAAGTCGGTGCATCGAATACGGCCAATCCTTGAAAGGGACGCGCATCGAGCCGTCGTCAGAGAGGGCTGGGATGACCCGTACGCTCGTGATGACGATCGACCGCGACAACGATCTCGGTGTCAAGGCGGGAATCCGCGGTCCGGTCATCGGCCGCAAGCAGACCCTGACGGCCGCTCTGCGGCTCGGTATAGCCGATCCGGAGGAGAGCGATACCAACGCCATCCTCGGTGCACTGCATCACCACGATCAGCTGGTCGACCAGATGGAACCGAACGACGAGGTCGAGATCGCCATCCTGACCGGCGACGAGAAGGTTGGGACCCGTTCTGACCGAGCGGTCGCCAACCAGTTGGAGGAGGTCATCTCGGACTTCCAACCCGACTGCGCCATCCTGGTCACCGACGGTGCTGAGGACGAGGCGATGCTGCCGATCATCCAGTCGAGGATCCGCATCGATCACGTCGAGAAGATCATCGTTCGCCAGTCGAAGGGCATCGAAGGCACGTATTACTACATCATGAAGGCGATCGATGATCCAAAATGGCGCGCCAAACTGCTAGTCCCTCTGTCGGTCTTCATGATGATCATCGGCCTTGGCATGATCCTTCCCGGCGGCGCTGTGCTGATCGGAGCGATGCCTCTGATAATCGGCATCTGGCTGCTCGCAAAGGGCCTCGGCGTCGAGACGCAACTGGAGCGGTTGATGGTCGACATGCGGGAGAGCGCGGCCGGCGGCATCGTCTCGTCGCTGCTCTGGGCGCTCGCATCGATCGCCACTCTGCTGGCCATACTGGAGGGTTGGCGGATGTACAATTCCAGCATCAGCAGTTCGATGGACAACATGCAGATAGGTCTGCGGGCACTCGACAGCGGTCTGCAGTGGATAGTCGTCGCATCCCTCTCCTTCGCCCTCTCGATGATCGTGCTACGCTTCCGCCGTGGCACCTTCACAGGTCGCGGCATCCAGGTGATCGCGTTCGGCGCGGTGCTGTACGCCTTCGCGGAGGCGATGCTCGATGTCGCGATTGTCATGGCTGACGGTCAGGCGTACGAACTCGACCCGAGCCAGATCTACACTGATTGGAGCATGTCGTTCTTCGCCATCATCATATTCTGGGCCGTCCGCACGAGTGTCCGTTCGTGGTCGAACAGGCAGGAGACTCAGGGCCGTTACTGGGGCATCTGACCGTACTACAGGTCGCCGGCCGAGTGAGCCGCCGATCGGGATGTGAGCGTCCCGGCTCGAGGCGATGATGACATCTCAGACATCGAAGGTGGTCTCGGCCAGACACTGCGGGCAGGTCACCTTGATCGGTCTGACCGATGGGATGCCGAGTGGCGCCGAGCAGGCCGGGCAGACTATCGCCTGGTCGATCTGGTCCTGTCGTTGCTGACCCTGTGATGTCGGGTCATAACCGAGACGATAGCGCGAGGCGTCGGGCAGAACAGTCGCAGCCCTGCTGCTGAAAGGGGCTGGCTCGAGACCCCTTTCGTCCTGACTGCCGGCGTGGGCGATTGGCTCGGCCCGGCCCGCCGCCAGGATCTCCTCGTAGGAGCGCCCGTCATCACCCTTCGGCCCTCCATGCATGGCGGTGTCCTCGACATTCGTCTGATTCGGCTGGCCGGCACCAGCCGTGCCTCCTGACTGGTGGGCGTTCAGCGCCGATGTGACCTCTGCTGCCGACATGCCGTGCTCTCGTGCGACCCTGTCGATGGACAGCATCAGGTCATACTCGTCCATCGCAGCCAGTCCTGCAAGTACCGATGCGGGCAGCGTCATCGCGCGGCGCTGTACGTGATGCGCATTTCAGTCTGACCTGTGGCGGTTCGTGCTGTCATATCCCTGCTGAGACCGATGGTGGCCTCGGCGACACCCGGTTCGGCCAGACGGCCGAGAGAGCTGCCATTTGGACACGGTGGGTTGTTCTGCGGACGGACTGCCCGGGCGATGCGGTACGATGCATTGAGAAGGGATGTCGCGAGGCGGCCGTGGTGACGCAGCATGGATGAGGTGGAATCAGAGGAGGCGAAGCCGAAGGGAGGGGTGCAGGACGGCTTGGTGACGGAGGCAGTGGTCGATGGCCTGCCGACGCTCTACTGCTTCGAGACCTGTCCGTTCTGCTGGAAGGTGCGCAGCCTGCTCAGCCGCAAGGGAGTCGAGTACAGCAAGGTTGAGGTCGAGCCGATGAAGAAGGCTGAACTGGCTTTCAGCGACTGGAACGCAGTACCCGTCTTCGTCGATGCTGACGGTACTCAGGTGAACGATTCGAACGACATCCTGCACTACATCGATGCCGAACTGGCTGGCCCGGCGTCGTTCGCGCGGACCGGTGATGATGCGGACCAGGACGACTGGATGGATTTCAGCAACGATGTGCTCGGAAAGTCGATCGTGCCGGTCATCTATCGCACCTTCGGCTCCAGCCTACGGGCGATGGCTTACGTCACGAAGCAGGATCAGTTCAGCGGCATGACCCGCTGGAAGGCGAAGTGGATTGGTGCGCTGGTCATGCGGATGGTCGGCCGCAGCCGGGCGAAACTGTTCGAGGAGGAGCCGGATGCCAATCTGCGCAGCCAGCTGGACGCGCTGAGCGGTGGACTGCAGGGTGAATACCTCGGCGGTGAAGCGCCGAATGGCGCCGACCATGCGAACTACGGCATGCTGCGCTCGATGCAGGGGCTGCGCGGCTTCGACATCGTCCAGTCACACGATGATATCGGGCCATGGTACGGCCGCATGCAGACCGTATGCGGACTCTGAGCCGTGCGCTGCCAGACCCGTCCGGCGCACCACCATTCGGGTGGAGGTCACCCATCGTCACTCGTCAGTCCGATGGTCACCATCAAACCGAGCAGGCCGAGGCAGCAGGCCGAGTACCAGTAGCCCTGACCAAAGAAGGTCAGGACAGCTGCGGTGCGCATCATCAGGGTGTTCTTCTGCCGCCAAGCGAGCAGCCCGATGACTCCGCCTAGCAGGCCGAAGCCGGCGAACAGAGTACCGAACACGTCGTACACCTGCGCAGCGGTCGGGTCATACAGTTCCCGACCGCGCTCCGCCTCGCTCATGTCCAGCCACATGAAACCGGTGGCGTTCTCCGCCTCACTGAACGCCTCCTCATCAGCGTAGATGATGGTCAGATGGGTGAAGCCGTACGGTTCGAACAGGGCAGGAGGGGAGAGCAGAATCCGATGGCTCATGCCCTGACCTGACACCGATTGATTTCGAACATGCATCTTGTTCAGACCCGGATTCAGACCCTGCAACCGAAACCTGCCCTCCGCATCCGTTGCCGTGGATGGAAAATCCATGTGCTGCAAGCCGCTCTGTTCAACGACCAGCGTGTCGACGATGATGATGTAGTCGGCTGCAGGGGTGCCATCCTCGAACAGGAGAACGCCATCGAGGTTCGCGGTGCCTCGCCGGGCGTCGCTGCCGGGTCCCTGGGTCTGGCTGTAGATGAAGTCACGATCACGGATCAGACCGGAGTCACCGGCAATGGTATCGAGGCCATTGACGATACCGAGGCTAGCAGCGCAGATGACGAACAGCAGCGCCGCGTGCAGTCGTGGATGACGTGGCGTCTCGGACGGCAGCATGATCCTGGCCGACGAGGTGGAGAAAACCAGAGCGTTCGGTTCGCCGACGTCGGGCAGGCTGCTCAGCGTCGAGCCGATTGCTTCTGTGGGTTCCTCGGCGACAGACGGTTTTCCTTCGGGCGACTCGGCAGCCACCCCGGTAGTAACCTCGCCCTGCCGCTCGGCGACCTGTTCCGAGTCGCCAGCATCCATAGAAGGGCTGATCGGCGAGTCATCCGCCGGTTCGGTCCCCATCGGCTGCGTCATGAGAGCGCCTCTCATCAAGGGTCCCCTCGCTGTCAGATGCGACGAGGCGGTCGGGGTGGGCGATCAGCAGACGTCGCCATGCCGCCTCGTCCATCCAGCCGACCAGATGAACTCCCGCAGCATCGACCCGGCGCTCGATGACCATCGCCTCGCGCCGCACTTCCGCTTCCAGAGCGGCGATCGGTGGCGCATTCACATCGGCGACGCGTGCGATCAGGAGCGTCCGCGGCGGTCCGTGCAACCGCTCGAGGATGCGCTGGCGCAACTCCTCGATGGCGTCGCCGGTCGCCGCTGAGCAGGCGAACGGGTCTGGATGACCGGCCGCGGTGACCAATGACATCACCTCCGAGAGGTGTTCGGACGAGCACGCGTCGGTCTTGGTGAGAACCAGTTGTACTGCCCGACCAGTCTCCTCCTCGGTTCGCTCCAGCAGTTCTCGATGACTGGTTTCCAGCCGTCTCGAAACCTCCCGCATCTCGTCCGAAGCGTCGACCACCAGCAGCAGAAGGTCACACTGCAGACTCTCGTCGAGGGTCGCCCGGAACGCGTCGAGCAGATCGGCAGGGACTCTGTCGATGAAGCCGATGGTGTCGATTAGCAGGACGCGGGGACTGCGCTCCATCCGGCCGACCGTCGTCTCAAGAGTGCTGAACACCCGGTCCTCGACCAGCACCGGTTTGTTCGACAGGGCCGCGAACAGGCTGGACTTTCCAGCGTTGGTGTAGCCGGCGAAACCGACCGTTCTGGCTCCTGACGCAGTTCGTTGGCGCTGACGCTCGCGCATCCCCGCCAGTGTCCTATGCCTCCTCGGCGCAGAGAGGTGACCTCTCGTCCTACCGTTTCTAGCACCGCTCGCCATCCCGTCCGACCACCAGCCCCCCAACCCAACCGCTCACCGGTCGTCTCGCGCCGCGACAGTTCCCGCAGGATGTTC
>CAUZSY010000006.1:0-22714 GCA_963582725.1 Candidatus Thalassarchaeaceae archaeon | reverse complement strand
CGGAGCACGCGGTTCGAAAAGAGATGGAGCGGCGACGCGAAGTCACCGGTGAAGACGGCCCGGAGGACGCCATCGGCGTGGTCAGGGAGGAGAGCAGTAAGGAGGAGTTCATCGAGCAGATCAAGACCGACGAGTCCAAGTTGCCGACAACTGAATCGACGATCTCGGAAGCGGCACCGGCAGAAGTGAAGGAAGGTGAGGCGTGATGGGGCACAAGGCGGTGGTCAACATCTACTCGACCTACAACAACATCCTGATGACGGCGACCGACCTGACCGGCGCGGAGACAATCTGCAAGGTAAGTGGCGGCATGGTCGTCAAGAAGGCGTCCGACGCCGGCGGCCATTTCGCTGCTACCAGAGCGGCCGAGAGAATTGCCGAGATGCTGGCCGAGAAGGACTTCGAATCCGTCATCGTCAAGTATCGTGGCGCTGGTGGCAATAGGAGCCCGAACGCGCCCGGCGCAACGGCAGCCATCCGTGCGCTGACCCGTGCAGGTGTGACCATCACTCGAATCGAGGATGTGACACCGATGCCGACGGACGGCACCAAGGCGAAGGGCGGCCGACGCGGCCGGCGGGTCTGACAGGAGGGATGTGAAATGGTCGACATCGAAGTCATCAACGAGACGGACACCAAGATCGAGTTGCTGCTGAAGGGCACCGACCGAGCCCTGATCAATGCGATTCGCCGCGCCCTCATCGTCGACACGCCGAAGATGGCCATCCACCAGGTCCGATTCGAGCAGGGCACCATCGAGGAGGACGGTGTGATCTGGGAGACCATAGGTCCGCTGCCCGACGAGGTCATCGCACAGCGTCTGGCGATGGTACCGATCCCGACCAAGCACGACAACTTCCACTTCATGGACGAGTGCCCGAAGTGTGCCGAGCTCGTTCCGGACGACCGCGGCTGTCCTGAATGCACGATAATCTACCAGTGCTCGGCGCGTGGCGAGGAAGGCGGTCTGGCCGTCAAGGCGCGCGACATGAACGTGCTCGGTGACACCTCGTTGCAGATTCCCGAGGAGTACGGCGACATCACCCTGACCAAACTGTACCGCGGTCAGCGATTGGAGTTCTACGCCAAGGCGGTGCTCGGAGTCGGTCGCGATCACATCAAGTGGTCACCGGCCGCTGGCGTCACCTTCATCCCGCGTCAGGTCGCGGTTCTCAAGGACAGGAAGAAGGCGAAGTTCCTCTGGGACCTCGGACTCCAGACGACTGCGAGGGATTTCAAGAAGAGTCGACTCGAGGACATCACCAAGGTGGCTGTTCTCAGATCCGAGTTGAACCACGTCGGTCCCTCTACGGACCACGGCCGTGACTTCCAGGACGCCATCTTGCTGGAGGATGTGCCGGGCGAGTTCATCCTGTCGTTCGAGACGGATGGTTCGATGACCCCCCGGGTCGCTTTCGAGAAGAGTGTCGAGGCTCTGCGCAGCCGCTTCGGCGGCCTCTTCGAGCAGATGGAAGCCACTCTTTGAGTCGCTTCACTGGCCGCGACCCTGATGAGGGGTACGCCACTGCCGGTCTGGCTGGTTGCGGGGGTCGGTGTGTTGGATTCGCGGGCGACTGGTAGACACGGGGGCCATCTCACCTGGTTGTTCACGGTCGAATCGGATGCCGAGGACCCGGTTCTGCAGGGCAGCAGGGGGGCTGGCGTCTGCATCGATGCTGGGCTCACCCTCCACTGCACGGCGACCATATCGGTCGATGGACGGACCGGCATCACCGCGAATCTCCGCGGCGGCGATGCCGACCCCGTGCTCGGCCGGTTGTACGGCGAGGTCATTCGACAGAGCGTCGGCTGTTCCGATGCCGTCAACGGCAGGGACTGGCACTTCGAGGTGGTTCCGGATCTGCCGATGTCACAGGGCTTCGGCTTGTCGGCCGCCGGTGCCATCGCCGCGGCACGCTGCGTACTGCAGATCGCCGGAACGACCGGCGAAATCGATCCGGAGGGGGCAGCGTGCGCCATCGCCCATCTGGTCGAGCGGCGCCTCAGTGGTGGCCTCGGAGATGTCTCCGGACTATCGGTCGGCGGCGTCGAACGGCGGCTCGCTCCGGGCGCGCCGCATCACATGGATCCGACCAGCATCCGCGCCGCCTCACTGCTCTCCGGACCTGGACGGGCCGAGGGATTCTCGGCCGACGCGCCCGTCGTCCTGTGCTGGCGCGGCGCGGCGGCACATCACACCTCGGAGTACATCGATGACGCCGACTGGCAGGTTCGCATCAGGAACGCCGGTAGCCGCTGCATGGATTCGCTCGGTCGTGGAGAATGGGACGCTTCACGCTGGTCCGAACTGCTCGACCGGAGCGAATGGTTCGCTGAGCAGAGCGGGCTGCTTGCCGATTCGATGCGGGCCGATCTTCTTAGCATCGCTAAACGGAGCATCGATTCGACAGGCGCGCCGGCACGGGCGATGCTCTGCATGCTCGGCGAGAGTATCAGCATCGTTCCCGACCGCCTCGATGCGGACCATTCGTGGGCCGCCGCCGTCATCGAGGCGCTGCGCGATGCCGGACTGACAGTGCTGCAGACAGGTATCGCACCTGCAGTGAGTCGGCCGAAGCCCGAGTGAACAACGGTCTCGGACGAGAGAGAACGCCGGCCGCTCCGGTCGGTCATTCCCAAGCCAGGCGAGATCAGGCCATCCAACAAGGCAACCTCAGCACACCGACCGTCTCAGTCACCGCGAGATTCGTGATGGCTGCGCAGCACCGTCAGGTCGAGAGGTGAGGAATCGAGCAGCAGTGCTCCGTGCAGCTTCAACCCATCACAGAATCCGTGTCGGTAGACGATGGCGCCGTGACCGTAGGCCTCGGTGTATCGGTCGACCTGCTTCTGCGTCTTCTTGCGCGGGAACGACAGCGCGGCGCCGAAGAAGTGCTTGGCGTCGATCCATGCGATCGGCACGCCGCCGACCCGGACATCGTCGAGCAGCAGCAGGTCAGGCGTCCGGATGGGCCTGCCCTCCTGTCTGGTCTGCTCACGGACCAGATCGACCTGCTTACGGAACCGAACCCCCAGTTTCTCGAAGTGGGAGCACAGCACCTCTTCGAAGACGTCGGCGGCCTGATGGGTCTCCGACTGGTCGACATTGGCGACTCGGTCGGCATCCTCGGCGATCCTGAACTGCTCACGGTCGCGCTCGTTCAGTCGCTTGGGATCCTTCAACGACTCCTTGATTCGGTTCTTCGACCAGCCTCGACAGGTCAGGATCGCTCGGAACACGTTGACCGGTGGTGAGTCCGCATCTTTGGCCAGCGCCAGAATGTCGGTACCGGACTCGTATCGTCGACTCAGTTTCTGGGCTCTGTTCATCAGCCTGTGATGGCCGAACACCGATTTCTCCTGATTTATCGCGCTTCTGAGAGACAGCGCCTGATCGAGATCGATGGGGTGGTCTTCTATCTGTTCGGCTATCTGTCGGACCCGGGAATCCGGTAGGAAGCCGAATTCGCCGCGCCGAACGATGATCTCACCGACCTCTCGCTGGACCGACAGCGGCACCGGCGTGGTCGGCCAATCGACATCGACCTTGCGAGGCGGTGGGTCGATGTCGGCTGGAATTCCCATAGGTCGAGGCTTCAGATCGAATCGCTCGATGGCTCGCCGTTCGGTGTCGTCAGACCTCTGACCACGACCGCTGCCACCGCGGCGCCGCCCGCTTCCGGTTCGACCACCAGCCCCAACGTTCTGTTTCTTCGGCCGGTCTTGCCGGTCCTTCGAGCCATCATCGCCGCTCTCGTCACGACCATCTCTACCGCCTCGACCACGGCCTCTCGACCGCCGTTGGGAATCTTTCTGTCTCTTCTGTTGGCTGCTCGCCTCGTCCGTGTCGGACTTCTGCTGTTTCTTCTCTCGCCGTCGTTGCATGCTCTCGGCCTCCTTCGATGATGACCCCTTGGAGGTGTCATTCGATCCTGTTCGACCACCCGGTCTGTTCCTCGGAGCACCGTCAGCGGCGATGTCACCACCACCATCACCGCCAGCGCCCTTTCCGCTGCCAGAGCCCCCGTCAGCGCGGCCAGCACCATTGCCAGCCTTGCCACGACCTCTCCGACCACGCCGACTCCGCCGTCTCCTGCCGGAGCCGGGCGCACCGCCATCGTTTGTCCCGGCAGAGTCTGCTCCGGCCGTTCCGTCGGCCGCTGATGTCGCCGACGTCTCTGGCTTGGCTCGCTCCTCGTCGCGCTCATCAGCGGGCGAGTCACTCGCCTCGCCGTCGCGACGACGGCCACCGCGTCCGCGGCCGCCTCGTCTGCCATCATTCCGGCTCAAGTGGTACGGCCGACCGGCCGACCGCTAATGAATCCGCCTGACTCTAGGCGCTGCCGGGAAGGCGTGTCGATAGGGGCTCCGACATGGCTTCGACGAGAGGTCAGGATGAACCCGAGGTCAGGGGATTTCAACGGTACGCTAGAGCAGGTCGGAGAGGCATCGCCGAGGCCGATCTGCCGGCCACGTCCGGTGCTTCACCGGCGACGCGCACGGAGACCGTCTCGATGTTGAGCGCGACCGACAAGAAGTCGGCGTTGCTGGCCAGCCAGTCCGCTTCGTCGAAGTCGCTCGATATCAACAACCGCTCACCGTCACTGTAGGTGTGGATTCGACCGCGCCGCTTCTTCGAGCCGACGACGAGACTTCGCCAGACCCGCACCGATTCGCCCTTGGTCATCTCGTCGTGGTAGCAGGCCTGCGCCTGCAGGAACTTCTGACCGCCCTGTCTGAAGTCGAATTCCTCGCCCTGCAGCCTGATGGCGTTGCTGCACAGATCCCTCTTCCAGGGCGGCGCCACGAAGATGACCAGTTCGCTGAGCGCCGCCGCATGTCGCTCGGCCAGTCCACGGACGTTGCGAGCGCGGTCTATCGCCTCCCTGAGACCGATCTCGCGGGCCAGCACCGCCTCATCTGCCGGATTGGTCGGCAACCGTTCGACGACAGCGGCAGCCAGCAGCGTGTCTTGGCCGAGTCCGGCCCACAGATGCTCGGCCAGATGCGGCGTCGCCGGCGCCAGCATCGGCGCCCAAGCTTCGAGGTAGCGCCGCGCCGCTTCAGCGCCGAGTCCGCCGCGCCGTATCGCCCAGTTCCAGTCATCGAGCATCTGGTAGTGGCTTGCCATGACGCCTTCGCGCAGCCCGACGTCCGACATCCGCTGATGCCAGACTTCCCGGTTGACGCGCAGCCGGGCGGACAGCCATGCATCCATCTCGGTCGCATCTGGCTTCGCCATCTCCAACTGCCCGAAGGCGGTGATGATCTGCCTGATGTGCCGATGCTTCGCCTCGACCTCGGTGTCGGACCAGTCCATGCCGGCCTCCGGATTGGCAGCGAACAGGATGAACAGACGCACCGTGTCAGCCCCGAACAGTTCGATCATGTCGACCGGGCTGACCGTGTTGCCGAGACTCTTGCTCATCTTCGCCGAGCGGCTGCCGAGGTCGTCACCGCAGTCAGGACACGCTTGACCCGTCAGGTCGACATGGTGTTCGACGGTACAGGCGGCGCAGTACGGCGCCGGCGCGTTGACCATGCCCTGACAGACCAGCCGGCCGAACGGCTCGTCGATATCGGTCAGGCCGGCGTCGCGCAGCGCCTTGGTGAAGAAGCGAGCGTACAGCAGGTGCATAACCGCGTGCTCGATGCCGCCGATGTACAGATCGACCCCCCCGGCCATCCAGTGATCGACGACGTCCTTGTCGAACGGCGCGGCATCGTTCAGCGGATCGCAGAAGCGCAGGAAGTACCACGAGGAGTCGTAGAATGTGTCCATCGTGTCCGTCTCACGCTTCGCTGGACCACCGCAGTGGGGACAGGCGCAGTTCACGAATTCGGCATGGTCGACCAGCGGGTTTCCGGATCGTCCTTCGGTGAAGGTGATGTCGAGTGGCAGTGCGACGGGGAGATCCTCCTCGGGCACAGGGACGATGCCACAGTCCGAGCAGTGGATGAAGGGAATAGGAGTGCCCCAGAAACGCTGCCTGGAGAGCAACCAGTCCTTCAGGCGATACTGGATGGTTCCCTCGCCCATGCCTTCAGCCTCAAGCGCTGCGACGACCGCGGTTCTCGCCTCATCGCCATACGACCCGTCGAATCCTGGTCGGCCGGAATTCACCATCCAGCCCTCTCCGGTGAAGGCTTCCGAGAGCGTGGCCATACGGTGATCCTTCGTCGGGATGAGCACCTCCTTCACATCGAGACCGTGCACCGCGGCGAAGGCGAAATCCCGCTCGTCATGGGCGGGCACGGCCATCACCGCACCGGTGCCATAGGAAGCGACGACGAAGTTGCCGGCATAGATGGGGATGTCATCTCCACTCAGCGGGTTCTGAGCATACCTGCCGAGGAAGACACCCTTCTTCTCGCGCAGCAGGTTGATCCGCTCGAACTCGCTCATCTTGGCGCATTCGTCTGCGAGAGCCCTCCAGCCCGCCTCGTGTTCGGAGCCAGCGACCAGTTCCTCGCACAGCGGGTGTTCGGGTGCCAGGGTCACGAAGGTGACGCCGAAGATGGTGTCAGGACGCGTGGTGAAGGTATCGATCACCGCGTCAGAATCGACTACGGGAAAGCGAATCGTTGCGCCATGACTCCTGCCTATCCAGTTGTGCTGCATCATCTTGACGTTGTCGGGGAAACCAATCTCTTCGAGGTCGTCGAGCAGTTCATCGGCGTACTCGGTCATCTTGAGGAACCATTGCTGCATGTCCTTCTGCACGACTTCGAGACCGCACCGCCAGCAGCGATTGTTGCGAACCTGCTCGTTCGCCAGCACCGTGTCGCATTCGACGCACCAGTTGACCGGTGCCCTCCGCCGCACCACCAGCCCCATCTCGTGGAACTTCAGCATGATCCACTGGTTCCAGCGGTAGTAACCGGCGTCGCTGGTCGCTATCTCGCGCCGCCAGTCGTATGAGAAGCCCATCCTCTGGAGGTCGCTCCGAATGCTCTCTATGTTCGCCCAGGTGACCTCGTGCGGGTGCCCGCCAGAGCGCCGCGCCGCGTTCTCCGCCGGCATGCCGAACGAATCGTAACCCATCGGATAGAGGACGTTGTAGCCTTTCAGTCGTTGAAATCGCGCCATCGCGTCACCGATGCTGTAATTCCTGACATGACCCATGTGGGTATGGCCGGAGGGATAGGGGAACATCTCCAGACAGTAGAATTTCGGTCGGTCATGATCGACCTCCGACTTGAACACCTCAGCCTCAGCCCAACGCTGCTGCCACATTCGCTCGATGGCAGCCGCATCGTACTCGACCATCTCGTGCACACCGCCGTCCGAGGCTCATCGCTTCGCGTGTCGGCGACCCGCGAGACCGACTTGATGCTGCCGCACGCGACCGGATCGTTCCGACCAGCCGTGTCTGTGATGTCGCGGTACCACGCGGTGAGATGCTCGGCAACGGCAAAGGTTTCACTGGGCTGGCCAGTCATCCGACGTGGTCAGCAGGAAGACGGCTTCGCGGGTCAGTTCGTACCTGTATCGCAGGCCGACCTTCTGCCGTTCGACCAGGCCGTACTTCTGCAGGGTGCGCAGATGATGGCTGATCAACTGCTGACTGGCCGACAGCCGCTCGGCAAGTTCCTTCTGGCTCAGGTTGACGTATTCGTTACCGGTCTGGTCGAGCAGGTTGAGGATCTTGCCCTGCAGCGAGTTCGGGTCCGGGGTCAGCAACGGCACCGGCAGGTCGCCCTGTTCGGTCTGGGTCGCTATCGTCGACGGATAGAAGCGCACCAGTCTGCCATCCCGTCGCCGCCACAGCTTGTCTTCACCAAGCAGCACCTTGAGGTGATGCGACAGTTGACCGTTGCTCATGTCGAGGGCGCCGAGCAGAGCCCTGAAGTGTGCTCCTGGATTGGCAACAAGGAATCCGATTATCCGGCCGCGCTGATACTCGCCGTCGTAGTCACGGCCGCGTCGCACCATGCCGACGAGGGCCAATCCCATGTTCATCACGGGCAGCCTGATCCATTCGGTGTTGACCGCGGTGATCAGCAGCATGGCGAGCAGCGAAGTGGTGGCGACGATGATGATCGCCGGCGTCGCGATGCCGATGACAGTGGTCGAGCGCTGGCCCGCTGCGCCCTCCTGCTGCCCAGCACCGTCATCTGGGGTTGCCGGGGTCTGCCACTCGTCGACCACCTCGGCGATGTGCAGACCGGGGGACCACTCGGCGCACGCATCACCGGTGACGAAGGACGCGTCGAGCACTCGGTAGGTGCCCTGTCGTTGCGGCGCCGGCGACCAGCCGATCACTTCGTTGGAAACCAGTGCCCGCTCGCGACCATCCGGCGAGTGCAGCAGCCAGCAGCCTCCTTGAGAGGTGCGAACATGTTTCCATTCACCTTCGAAATATATCGCTTCAATGACCGGTTCGGGGGCTGTCTGGCCGATGGATTCGTTCTGCTCGACAACCGTCTCGTCGACCTCGGCCGCCGGCTCGGCGGCGCCGATGCCGTCGTAGGCCCGGGCCGCTGATGTCGTCAGGCTCGGGTGGGCCAGCAGAGTAGCATCGATCAGCCAGGTGCCTGTATCGAAGCCATCGGCCGCGAACGCGACCTCGACGGTACCGATGAGCAGGACTTCACCCGGCTGGACGGTCGTCGAATCGCCGCTGACGCCGTCGCACGCCGCCTCGCTGTTACGTACCTGCTCGCCGACTAACTGTCTGAGAGTGATGCCGATGCGACAGTCATCGGTCCAGTGCAGGATCAATGGCTCATCGCCCTGATGGAAGAGGCGCAGGTCGAAGGAGAGGCTCTCATCTGCGCTGCCCTCCTCGATCGACCGCATTTCTACGATCTCTAGGAGAGTGGAATGAAGCGATTGCGCGTCTAGCCGGCAGAGCCACGCCGACTCGGTGTCGAACACCTCGAACGGAACGCTCTCCGTCAGGTCGATGGCCGGCACTCGGAAAACCGCCATGTGCTGGCCCCCGGGCCAGCCGCAGCCAGCGGGCACAGTCGTCTCGATGGTAGTCGTGGACAGCCGGTACGATTCACCGGGCTGCAACTTCAGATCGCTGAAATCCGGTTGGCAGTCGAGCAGTGACGAGTCGTCATACAACAACTCGCCGGAAGCGCTGACCACATGGCTCAGGATCAGACAGTCGTCCTCGAACACGATCGTTGTAGCGGTCGCCGCGTCGTTGTGGAGATCGACGGCGACCTCGAACGTCTGACCCGAGACCGTCGGATCCTGACCGCTCAGCACGGTCGCCTCGAGCCGCAGGTCTGCTACCCGGTCGTCGCCGCTCGACGCATCGTGCAGCCAGATCATCGACCAGCTTGCATCGCTCGCGCCTGTCGGCCAAGCGGCCAGTTCATGCTCACCGTCGGGCAGGACGATCTCGTTCAGATTCCATTCCAACCAGCCCAGGTCGAGACCAGCACCGGCGGGAACGGTCTCACCGGCGCCGCAGCCGAGTTCCGAGACGGCGTCTGAGGAGAGTCGCTGGACGATTCGGCACGCATCATCGTACGGCACCACGACCGCCTCGCTGCCGCTGTTCTGCAATGAGGCCCGGGCCAAGATCACATCGCCCGGTTGACTCGCCATGACGAAGCCCGGCAGCGGTGGCAGCAGCAGTTCCAGCGACAGACCGGCTGGGGTGTCAGTCAGCCTGTGGAACTCGACCACCTCGTCGACAGCGTCCACCGCATCACCGGAATCGACGCTGATGAGAAGATCACCGGAGGGCACCAACACACCATCGTTCATCCAGTCCCATGACGACTCGCCGAGGTATCGCTCGCCGCCGGCCGGGATGTCGGCGGCTCGTCGCTGACCGGCACAGGTTCGAGCGTCGTCCGCATCGTACAGCAGGCTGCCGTCGGCAGCGCTGATTGACAGGTCGAAGGGACAGGACGGATTGTATTCGAACGAGATGTCCTCGCTGGCGTCGTTGCGGACTGCGACCGAGAGGGTCAGCGGCGTCGCATCGGTGTGGTACAGGTCACCATCAGCGGCCGAGATGCCGACCATGAGGGTCAGCGAGGAGTCGTCCGAGCCACCTTCGGGCGCCGCTGCAGAGGCGCTGGCCGCGGCGCCGAAGAGGAGCAGAACGACCATGCCGAGGACCCAGAGACCACGACCGGGCTGACGCTGCGCCATACCGATCGCTCGGCATCGACCCATATCAAACAGTCCCTCAGGCCAGCATCCGAAGGATGCGGCCTGCGTTACGCCCGCGCGCGAGCTGTT
Source organism: Candidatus Thalassarchaeaceae archaeon (assembly GCA_963582725.1). Taxonomy (GTDB): domain Archaea; phylum Thermoplasmatota; class Poseidoniia; order Poseidoniales; family Thalassarchaeaceae; genus CAUZSY01. The sequence goes on along the minus strand of CAUZSY010000006.1, from coordinate 12,501 downwards.
CGTTTTTCCCAATCGGGTGCGCCTCTTCCCTCTCCATCGGAACGGCCGAGAACGGACAGTGCGGTGATTCCGCCACCGTACAGCCCGCTCGTTGCTCGGTCCAGCCGTCATCGCTATCGCCGGTGGCCGACCGTACCGCAGCGATGCCTCTGTCGCGAGGAGAGTTCGATGTCTCGCACCAACCGGACGGCATCGAGGTCTGGATCACTCAGATGGGTGGCTTCGCCAACATGAACACCGGCTTCATCGACCGAGCGAACGGCGTCGCCGCACTGGTCGACCCGTTCGACGGGGCCGGCTGGCTGAAGGCCCTCTCCGCGACCGGCATCGAGCCGACCCACATCCTGCTCACCCACACCCATCGCGACCACACCGCCGGCGTCAAGGCGATTCGCAGGGCGCACCCGGGCATCGCAGTCTGGGGACACGAGGAATCGGTCTCGCCGAGCCTGCTGGGTCGGATCATCTTCCGCCACGCCGACTTCACCGATGTCTGGTCGCAGCCACCGGACGCCTCATCGGACTGGCAGGCCGGCGGCGTACGGCTGAGCGTCGTCCATTCGCCCGGCCATGCGCCCGGTCACGTCACCTTTCACGGCCACGGGGTCTATGTCGCGGGCGACCTGCTGTTCACCCACCGATCAGGCCGTGTAGATCTGCACGGCTCCGACCCCGCCGCACAGTGGCGCAGTCTGGCCCGAGCGAAGTCCATCCTCGCCGGTCTGCCACCCGAATGGCGGCTGATCCCGGGCCACCGCTACGAGTGGTACGACGGCACGACGCCGGACTGGGTGACCGTTCAGCAGGCGCTGGCTCACAACCTGTCTCTGAACGCGCCGGACATCGAAGCGTTCGATGCGCTGCCGTACAATCGCTTCGACGACGAACTCGCGGCCTGATCATCGGTGGCTGAGCGAGGTCTAAGGCCACCGAAGCACCCCGTGCGATGGTCTGAGCCGCAGCCGACGGTCAATCTGAGTCGTCGAAGTCCAACATGGTCGGCAGCGACGCCAGTTCAGCCGCCGCCTGCTGTTCCTGATGGACCTGCCAATCCGCCTTCTCGACCCAGCCGAGTTCACGTGCCTTCTGGAAGTCACCCTGCTGGGCGTAGTGTTCAGCCCACAACTTCCGTCGATCATCCTCTTCCTGGAAAGCGTCCTCCTGTGCATCGAAATCGCGCTGCTCGAAGACCAGTCGGCGCTTCGCCCACTGACGCGAGAACATCGCCATCATGATCATCGACAGCAGCAGCATGATGATGGCACCCACCGCGATGCCGCCGTACAGAACCACATCCTTGGTCGAGACGCCCTCCACGGTCCCGTCCAATGGACCCACTGCACACGGCGTGCCGATCTCCCACACCTCGGGGTCCTTTGGACACGGATCGTTCTGGTCCGACATCCCATCGCCGTCCTGGTCCGGACAGCCGAGCCGGTCTCGCCATGAGACGCCGTGGCTCGATTTGCAGTCATCCGGCTGGTACGCGTCTCGCGTGGTGTTGTCACCATAGCCATCACCGTCGCTGTCCTTCCATTGACTGAACAGCATAGGGAAGAGGTCGGGTGAGATACCTTCAGGGTTGTCACCGTGACCATCTCCGTCAAGATCGGACCACTGGGTCTCGTCGTCTGCGAAGGCGTCGCCGTTCTCGTCTCTGACATCGAAATAAGTGCCGTTCGAGCCGTTCAACTCAGCGATGGTCATGGTGAACGAGTAGTTGTCACCGATCGTGTCGCCATCCGAATCGAGCCATTGACTGCCGTCATCCGGGAAGGCGTCGACCGAATCCGCCCAACCGTCCCTGTCGCTGTCCTGACAGCCGTACACCCCACCCATGTGCGAGTCACCCCAATCATCGGGGCAGTCGTCCATCCATTGACTCACTTGGTCGGCGTAGCCGTCGCCATCTCGGTCGGTCTGGTTGAACGCGTCGTCGGGATACTCGTCATCAGGGTCTGGAACGCCGTCGTTGTCGCTGTCGGGGCAGCCGCGCGCCTCTTCGGTCGTCACCTGGCCCCAGTCGAGTGGGCAGACATCAGGATTCGCAGCGTCCGGGAAATGGATGCCGGGCCATGACGCGTTGCGGTTCTCAGTCCACGATTCGTTGGCGTAGTTGTCGCCGTAGCCATCGCCATCGCTGTCCTTCCATTGGGTAGGGTCGTCTGGGAACCAGTCGCCGTTCGGTCCGATAGGCGTGTCGCCGTAGCCATCGCCGTCGCGGTCGGTGCATTGAGTGCCGTCATCAGGGAACAGGTCGGCGTTGTCGCCGCTCGCGTTGTCGCCGCATTGATCGCCGTCACGGTCGGACCATTGGGTGGCGTCGTTCGGGAACGCTTCACCGTTGTTTGCGTACCCGTCCTGGTCATTGTCGGGACAGCCCAGCCAGATGATGGTGTCGTACAGTTCGGTGCTCTCGTTCCAAATGATCTTCCAGCGGCTGTCGCCGGCGTTGGCGACGCATCTATCCGCTTCGAAGCCACTCGAATTGTCACCGTAGCCATCACCGTCCTGATCGTGCCACTGACTCGGCTCGGAGGTGAATGCATCCGCATCACCGTCGGGTGATGCGAGGCCGTCGGCATCAGGATTCGACCAGCCATCACCATCATCATCCGGGCAGGCGAGCCTGTCCCAGACCGAGTTACCGGTTTGAAGCGGACAGCCATCCGATCTATGCGTGAACGGCTCATCGCCATACCAATCACCGTCGGTGTCGTTCCACTGGTCTGGATCGAGAGGGAAGATGTCGACATCCTCCAATTGAAGGGGGGTCATCGTCGGGATGTGGAAGCCCGGCCATTCGACCGGTCGAACTCCGTAGTCGGCGCCGTGATTCGCATCGTTGTAGTTGTCCCCGTAGCCGTCACCATCGGTGTCGTCCCACTGGGTCGGATTGTCCGGCAGGTGATCGACGCTTCCTATCGGGTTCGGTTGTCGCGTGTCGAGGATGTTGTCCGGATGACCATCACCATCCGCGTCGGCCCATTGCAGGCTATCCTCGGGGTAGTCGTCGTTCAGGTCGGACCAGCCATCACCATCCGCATCCGGACAGCCGAATCGGTCCTGCCAAGAACCGCCCGGAGTGTTCAGACATGCGTCGGGCTGGAACCCGGCCTGGTTGTCACCGTAGCCATCGCCATCGGTGTCATTCCACTGGGTGCCATCCTCGGGAAACGCATCGTCGGGATTCAGGTACCCGTCGCCGTCTATGTCGGGATTCACTATCCAGTGGTAGATGCCCTCGTCGTTGCGCCCGTGCGCGGAGATGACGTACGAACCGTTGGGATGCCATGCCACACCGTAAATCGATCCGCAGTTGTTGCCGCCGCCGCTGGAGGTGCACCCACCCGGCCGTGGCGCCGACATGGTGTCGACGATGGTTCCGGTGTCGGCGTTGAACACCCGCAGACTGGCCCCGTCCGACTGATAGTAGGTGTGTGCTGCGACCAGTTGAGTCGAGTCTGGTGAGAACGCGATCTCATTGCATGAGGTCGATGACGAGTAGGCCCACTGCTGCAGTCGCGTGCTCACGTTGTACACCCGCACTCGGGCACCGGACCCCTCCCACGCCTCACAGGTCGCTACCGCGTTGCCGTCAGGTGACCATTTCACGGCGTTGTTGCTGCCTCTGTTCGTGTTGATGCTGCTGTTGAAGGTCCATCCATTGGTGTTGTAGATCCAGATGTCCTCACGACCACCTATCAGTATCCGGCTGCCGTCCGGACTCCAATCGACGGAGTAGAATCTGTCGGCCGAGGCGGGGTTGAAGGAATGTACCTCGGAGCCGTTCGAGGAGTCGTAGATCTGCACCTCGCCGTTGGTCCCGCCGTTACCCGATCGCCCGATCACGACAGCTATCATCGAGCCATCCGGGCTGTACTCCAATTCGTTCGGCTGATCGCCGCTGCCGACGTCCGTGCTGACCGACCAGAAGTTCGAGATGTTCGCCGCGTGATAGACCTCCAGCTCGTCGTTGTCGGTCACCGCTGCGACATATGAGCCGTCGGGCGACCACCCTACATCGAGGACGCGATTACCGCTGAACTCCACCGAGCGTTCGATCTGTCTGGTCGACGTGTCCCATATTCGCAGCCAGCCGTCCGACGAACCCCAACCGCCGGTATCCTCTGAAGTGAGATACTTGGTGCCGTCGTGATTGAAGAACACGGCGAACTGGTCATCGCTCCTCGATTGGTACTCATCCTGCAGGAAGCCGCCGTTCGAGAAGACCCATGGGTCGTTCTTGTCACTGATCCCGTCACCATCGCGGTCGGGGCAGCCAATTCGATCGATGGTGCTGTTGCCGTGCGAGACCGGGCAGTCATCGATCGAATCATCCACACCGTCTGAATCGGTGTCCATTGCTGAGGCCACTGGCAGCGCCAGCAGACTAGCCAGCATCAGTATCGAGAGGACCAGAGCGGAGCGACTCGTGACCCTATCTCCATGGTGGGACAACACGAACTCCGCTGCGAAGCCCCATCTAAGTGCTTACGGTTCATCTGCTTCAGGGTTTCATGCCTCAGATTGTGCCCCCTAGGGCACGCGTCACCAAACCATTCAACAGATGGTCGGTCGGAAGTGCTGGCATGGTCGCACCCATAGACCGGGTCAGCGTGCCGGTCGAGGACCGGATCCTGCTGCATCTGTGGGAACAGGATGACCAGGCCGATCTGTACATGGTCGAGCCAGCAGTCACCCGCCCGGGCATCGCCGATGCGTGTGCCCTACATCCGCCGAACGTCAGCCGTTCGATGCGCACGCTGACTCGGCTCGGACTGGTGGTAGGACACACCCGTGCGGTGCGCGGCGAGAGCCGTCGCCAGAAGACCTGGCAGTTGACCGATGCTGGCCGAGAGGAGTTCGAATCGCGGTTGAGCCGGCTACAGAGCGAGAAGGTGCTGCTGCGCAACTCGGACGGTGACCTGCTGACGGTTCCCGCTACACAGGCAGCCGAGCGACTGGACGCGCGACTTACGCTGTTGCAGGTGCTGATGCACGCTCAGTACGAGGGCTCGCTGACCTACGGCGACATCCGCTTCGGCGCCATCGAACGGCTCGACGATGAGACGACGATGCCGGGCTCGCTCGCACTGCTGGCCGGCGCTCATTCGACCTACCATGTGCGACCACCGAGGACCAGGACCGTGCACGGCAGGGAGGAGGAGCGCGACAGCATAGAGGAGTGGTTCACATCGAACACCCCGGCGCTGGTCATCACCGGCATCGCCGGCTCCGGCAAGACCACCCTCGTCGCCGACTGGCTGAACGCGCGCATCGACGCCTCGCCCTCGCTGCGCGCGATGTACTATCCGTGCCAGCCATGGGACACGCCTCTCGGCATCGCCACCAGCCTGCTGCATCGACTCGGCATCGACTCGAAGGACGGCGAAGCATGGGATCCGCACGGCTTGCTCGCCTCGCTGCCGCTGCGGCCCGGCGCCCCCTTCGATGTCGACATGTACCGCCGCCGATTGACCGCCTATCTGACCGATCCACTGGCCCTGCGCGAGCGAGTTTTCGAGGACCATGAGGAAGCGAGCGACCAACCGCCGTACATCCTGCTGGTGCTCGACGACATCCATCACATCACCGGACCGGTCGATCACCTGCTCGGCGCCCTCCTGCAGGTCGCCGAGGTGTCACCGCTGCGACTGCTGCTGATATCCCGCACGACCCTGCGATTCTACGACCGCCGCGACGTGCACACCCGCGCGAGGGTCGAGGAGATGGCATTATCCGGTCTGTCGGTCGATGAGATAGCCGAGTGGCTGGATACCTTCGATGCGCCGGATCCGCCGAGCGCTGACGCGGTGTACGAAGCGACCGGTGGTCACCCGCTGGCCCTTGAGCTGCTGGAGCTCTATGGTCGAGTGGTGCACGACGACTGGCTGCGCTTCCTCGACGAGGAGATCCTAGATGTGCTGCCGAAGGAACTGACCGAGATCCTGGCGACGCTGGCGGTCGCCGATCGGCCGGTGCCGTGGAAACGACTGGCCGCCGCGGCCGGCATCGAGGGCAAGCCACCGACCGCACTGATCGAACGAGGACTGCTGGTCGAGTTGGAGGACGGCTTCTGGTTGCACGAGGCGATCCGCGATCGGCTGCTGCGCGAGGTCGGCAGTGCTCAGGAGTCGCGCCGCGAAAGACTCGACGCGGCTCTCGACGCGTGACCGAGCGAGGTCCGAGAAGATCACGCCATGTGGCGATCGAGCCATCCGTCGAAGCCGGCCTTCTGCATCGCACCGGTCATCTCGTCTACCTTCGCACCGTCATGGAACAGGATCAGCATCGGGATGCCGCGGACGCCGAAGCGTCCGGGCACGACTGGATTGTCATCGACATTGACCTTGGCGATGGTCATGTCGCGCTCACCGGAGATCAGTTCGAGGATCGGCGAGACCATCCTGCAAGGGCCGCACCAGGGCGCCCAGAAGTCGACCAGCACCCATTCGTCGCTCTGCACGACCGAGTCGAAGTCCGCGTCTCCAGCCTCTATGATCCTGCCCATTCCAATACCTCGGAGACATCCGTTCGCAATCGGTTCTATCAACCTATGGCGACCGACCGATGATTCCTCCACCAGTATTCTCAATCCTCCATCCTACACCGATGCGCCGATTCCACTCAAACAGTCTTCCTCACACCTCGGCGCTTGCCGGCGCGGACCTGTGCCGCCCTTCGGCGCCGGCTCACCTCTGCCCCGACCCTACTGCCCCGTCGGTTCCTGCCCACCGCTACAGCACCCGATGGAGGCAACACCCATGAACCGGCGCCGCCACCACCCGCCTGAGAGCCGTGATCATCACGCCGAGCATCCTGACCGCCGACTTCTGTCGGCTCGGTGAGACCGTCGACGAGGCGCTGGCCGCCGGCATAGAGTGGATCCACCTCGACGTGATGGATGGCAACTGGGTGATCAATCGAACCATCACCTTCGGGCCAGCGTTGATTCGCAGCATTCGCGAGAGGGTAGGACCGGAGGTCTTCCTCGACTGCCATCTGATGGTGACGAATGCGGCCGACACATGGCCGCAGTATGTCGAAGCAGGCGTCGATCTGGTGATCGCCCACATAGAGGCGGTAGACGACATGCCGGCGCTGATCGCCGCGTTGAACGGCGCCGGCGCGCAGGCCGGCGTGGTGCTGAATCCGGCCACCGACGCGGCCGCGGTGCTGCCGCTGCTGCCCGACCTCGACCTCGTGCTGGTGATGTCGGTGGTGCCCGGCAAGGGTGGTCAGTCGTTCATGCCCGAGATGCAGGTGAAGGTGCGGGCGTTCCGGGCCGCGATCGATGCGCAGGTCGCAGCCGGTGGCCGCCCGACCCGGCTGATGATAGATGGAGGCATCAAGGCGCACAACGTTGCCGAGGTTCGGGACTGGGGCGTCGAGGTGGCGGTCGTCGGCTCCGGTCTGATCAACGACAGCGGCAGCATCGCCGAGAATCTCGCCGCCATCCATGCCGCGCTCGATTCCGATGTCTTCTGACCGGTGGTGCGGACGGTGCGCATCCTGCTGGTATCGCCCCTCTTCCCGACCCGGCATAGGCCCGACCGTGGAACTTTCGTCGCATCTCAGGCGAGGATTCTGATGACCCTCGGTCACTCGGTCCGTGTCATCGCTCCCGTATGGGCTGTTCCTCGTCCATTCCACTGGCTCCGTCCAGACCTCGCGGGCCTCCATTCGACGGCCCATGTCAGCGAGTCGGATGGATCTCTGGTCCTGCATCCGAGGATGCTGGGTCTGCCCGGACATCCCCTGCCGAGGCTGACCGAGCGCAGTCTCGTCAGGCGCTCGGCCGGGTTGCTCGATCAACTCGGTGAGTGGAGCCCTGATATGGTCATCTGTCACACCCTATGGCCTGTGCTGTCGCTCGCCAGCCGTCTCGCCATGGAGCACCGAGCGCCGATCATTTGCTGGCTGCACGGCTGGGATGCCGATGCGGCACCCAGCAGGGTCAGGCGGCGCATCAGACGCTTGGTCTCCGATGTCCTCGAGCACTCTCGCCTGAAGGGCGTGGTGATCGTCAGCGAAAGGCATCGGACATGGGTCGAATCTCTGATCGATGGAGCCGTGCCCGTTCATCTGATGCCATGCCCGACGATGCTTCAGGCAGATGCACCTACCGAGCCGGCTGAGCCGGCTGACAAGGAAGGGTCGAAATCCGATCTCATCAGGGTCCTGTTCCCCGCATCACCGCATCGCCGCGTCAAGGATGTACGACTGTTCGACGCGGTCGTTGCCGAGTTGAGGCACCGCGGCAGCACCGTCGCTGTCACATACCTCGACCATCTGCCACCCGAGGCGGTCCAGACTGCCATCCTCGATGCTGACATAGTGCTGATGACGAGCCGGCGGGAAGCGTCGCCGCTGGTGCCGCGGGAGGCGGTCGCGCTCGGCCGTCGCGTCGCAGCAGTGCCCGTCGGAGACCTCGTCGACTGGATGCCGCGGGCCGCGCTCTCTCGGTCTCGCGCAGCCGGTGACGTCGCCGACGCGGTGCTGGCCGCGATGGCGATGCCGATCGAATCGTGGTCGCTGCCAGACATCTATTCGGAATCACATCACCGCGAGCGGCTCGCACGATTGCTCGCAGACGAGGATTGATAGCGAGCAGCGCTCGGAAGTGCTGAGCGAGGCGGGAGAATGGTCGATGCGGATTGGATGCGGTCCGAGGTGCTCAAGGTGCATGCCGACGCAGCGATCGAATGCACCGATCTGACCGGTAATGGCGACCACTGGTTCGTCAAGGTCGTGTCGGAATCGTTCGAAGGTATGCGGCCGCTGGCCCGCCAGCGACCGCTGCTGAAGCACTTCGGGCCGTTCATCATGTCGAACGTGGTGCACGCGCTGGACCTGAAGTGCTGGACTCCAGAGCAGGCGGCCGAGAGAGAGGGTGAGGGTGAGTTCCACCCTCACCAGCAGGATGATTTCGTCGGTATCCACATCAGGCGCCCGAAAGACGAGTGAACGGAGAGGTGAGTTGGCATGAGCGGATTCGAATGGACGACAGAGGAACTCGATGAACTGGTCAGAGGCAATAGGCTGGTTCTCTTCATGAAGGGCACACCGGAGCAACCTCAGTGCGGCTTCTCAGGTCGGGCTGTGATGGTATTCCAGCAGCTCGGGGAACCTTTCGTGTCGGTCGATATCCTGCACGACCCGAGAGCGATTCCCTCGGTCTGCGCCTGGTCTGACTTCCCGACGATGCCACAGTGCTACGTGAACGGCGAACTGATTGGGGGTTCGGACATCGCGCTCGAGATGTTCGAATCCGGCGAGTTGCAGAAGATGCTCGCCGAAGGTCAGAATTCCGAATGACCGCATCTTCGTCTCCAGATTCACTCTGAAGAGGAGAGGGTGAAAACCGCTCCTGCCGGAGTCTCGCCGGATTATCAGGATCGAAGCGGCGAGCCTCACTCATCGACATCGGCCGAGGCGAGGCTTCTCGCCATCTCTAACGGCGGCATCGGTCGCCAGCCGACAGCCCAGGCGACGACGAACATCACGACCGTTGCTAGCACCACCCAGATGGTATCGAGTTGGCCGAGGACCACCTGTTGGAGGACGAGCGCGACGATGAGAGCCGTACCCGCGAGGCCCGCTATCCCGGGCAGCATGGAGGTCACCCCGGGGATGTGTCTCGAGAGTGCGATGGCGATGCAGAGCATAGCTATCTGAGCGATGACCGTGGAGAGGGCGGCACCGAGCACCCCCAGTCTCGGAATCAATGCGATGCCCGCGATGAGGTCGACGAAGACGACAGCGGCCATCATGGCAGCGTATCGCCAGCCGCTGAGTCTCGTCTGCACGGCGACCTGGAATGGTGCGGCGAGAGCCCACATCGACCATGCACCCAACAGAATCAGGAACACTGACACGGAATCGGCGTATCTCGTAGTGAAGAGGATTGGAATGAAGACTATTCCGATGGCACCTCCGATCAGAACACCGGGCGGAATCAACCAGCGAGCGAGAGCCAGTGCTTCCGAGATGCTGCGGCCGAGCTCCTCAGGCTTTCCGACCAAGCCACCGTACACCGGAAGGAGTGATTTCCGCAGTGCCGTCGCGACGGTGAGACCCGCCGCGTACACCTTCCATGCGACATCGAAGAGCGCTACTGATTCAAAGTCCAGATACCACTTCAACAGGAACTTGTCGAGATGCGAGATCAACGGTGTCATCCCGAGGGTGAACATGTACGGTAGAGCCAGAGTCATCAGTTGCCTGTTCGTGTAGAGTATCTCCTCCTCCCGCCCCTCGCCCTCCGTTGCCGCCATGAGAGCGATCCGATCCCCAACCCACCAGGCGTAGACCAGCGCGACTGCCGGTCCAGCGGTGGCTGCGATGGCGTAGGGCAGAACGGTGGTGAATCCCATCCACCACGCCGCGAGCATCCCGGCAGAGACAATGAACCGGTCGAGCATCCGCGACAACGCCTCTCGGCGCGCTTCGCCCAGAGCCCGTAGTGTGACCCGGTGCGATTCGCTGAGGGCTGGCAGCGCACCGGCGATGGCGAGAAGGATGAATGCCCGCGACCATTCACCGTCATCCCCCCATAGTTTCAGTGCGACTGCCGCCCCGAGTGGGAAGAGCACGCAGCAGACGAGCAATTGGATACGTATTGCGATGTGCAGCAATCCTCTGGCCTGAGTTCTGCCACGAGGGATGTCTCGGACCATCACTGTCGGGATTCCCATGTCGACGAACATGAACCAGGTCTGGAAGAAGGCCAGGATCAACACCCACATGCCGTAGTCATGTTCGACGAACATCCGGGTCAGGATGAGGGTCGAGACCAGACCGAACCCGGTCGCCATCGCATCGGCACCGATGAAGAAGGAGGTGTCACGAGCGATGTTCGGCTGCCTCGCTGCAACCGATCCGGGCAGATGACGAGCCTGCTCTCCACCGGAGCCACCTGCACTCATGGCCGCGGCTGCTTGGCTGCATTGATGATGCTTGTCCAGCCCCAGTACAGCTGCAGCGGCTATCGCGGACTCGATACGGCCTGGTTGGTCGAGGCGGTGGTGGTGGTCTTTACATGTGATTTCTCTGTGGCTAAGCAACGCCTGACGACAGTCGAGCCAGTGCCACGAGAGCGCAGATGGGCGGATAGGTGATTGAACTGACAGCGCCTGAAGACGGGAAAGGCGCACCTCTCGAGGGAGTGGCGGAATCAACGGATGATCTTTCACGCAACATCCTGCGCGCCGCTGCAGCCTTCGGTTTCATCGTGATGATTCTGTACTCGATAACGCCGGATAGGGACATGGCCGGTCTGCTCTCAGCAGACACATCATGGTTGATGTGGAATCCCGCGATTCCTATTGTCCTGGCGCTGTCGATAGCCATGCTTGTGTTCGCGAGTCTACGGTGGCGATTGGAGAACAGAGCTATTCTGATCGGTTCGGTCTCACTTCTCTTCCTTACTACCGCCGGCCATCAGTTCGGCGTCGCGTCACCGATAGGTGCGGATGGCTGGTTCTTCACTGAACTGGCACGGCGCCATCTGGAATTCGGTTTTGAACCGCTGATCGATGGATACCTGACTCGACCCGGGGCACTCCTTCTCGTCGAGTGGGTGTGGTGGTTGTCACCGGAGAACGCCCCTCTCGCTGCTGCCATCATCGGTAGCGTGCTATCGATATGTCTGTTCTATCTCATGTCGGCCGCGCTGCTGCGAGAACTGGACGGTGACCCCCGCTGGCTGCCTGTGGTCTGCGCAGGTTATGCGGGACTGTTCCTGTCCGGGTGGAACCCCGCGATGTTCTCGGCCCAATTGTTGTCACATGTTCTCTGGTTCCTTATCATCCATCATCGATTGAAGGCGGGAGCTGAGTTCGATCCAGTGATATGGGCAGCGATAGTTCTGATCTCGGTCACCCATATCTTCACCCCATTGATTCTCCTCATCGTCCTGCTCTTCGAAGGCCGCTTTGAAGACGCTCAGGGAAGATCGGCCCGCTGGCTGGCGTTCGGGGTGTATTGTTGCTGGTTCTTCTGGTCGGTGACCATCGCTCCAGATTCCACTTTCAACTATCTGGAACTGCTCGATGATTCAATCGATATCGGCACGGCCATCAGCATCGGCATCGCCGTGCTCTTCATCCTCCTCATCTTCGCCGCTCGTCACTCTGGAGAAGAGCCTCTCGATAGGATCGGAGCACGGCGATCGAGTGTCATGCTAGGTGTGATCGTGATATCTCCACTGTTATTGTTGCAGGAGGCGCTTCTCGGGGCACAGAACTTCGCACCCAGAGTGCTATTGTTCATGTTCGTCCCGATTGGATACCAATTGTGCAATCTACCCGATCGCATCGGGTTCAAGAAATTCATCTCAGAGACCACACCGGAAAGGAGAGGTGCGGCGTTTCTCATCGTCGCTCTCGTAGTGGGTGCTTCGATGGGCGTTGCACATGCCATGTGGGTCGAGCGCTCTCTCGTCATGCCCGCCGAAACAGCGGATTGTTGGGACGCAGCACGCGATGCTGGTGTATG